>NZ_JBEZDN010000060.1:0-45481 GCF_040648315.1 Pseudonocardia sp. NPDC049154 | reverse complement strand
GCCGCGAGCAGCGCGTACGGCGCCCGGGCGGGCAGCGCGAGCGGCGGCTTGAGCAGCAGGAACCGGGCCGTGGACCGCGCCTCGGGGGTGCCGCGCAGCTCCGGGCGGAACGCCCGGAGGCGCGCCGCGAGCTCCGCCTCGCTCTCCGGCGGGTCGACGACCCCGAGCTCCCGGGCGACGCGGGCGGTGTCGGCGACGTAGCCGTCCCGGCCCTCCTGGTCCAGCGGCTGCGACCCGTACCGCTGGTGGGCGCGCAGGAAGCTGTCGATCTCGGCGATGTGCACCCACTCCAGCAGGTGCGGGTCCCCGGCGGAGTAGGGCCGCCCGTCGGGCGCGACCCCGCGGACCCGGCCGTGCACGGCCTTGATCCGCTCGATCGTGGCGCGGGCCTCCGCGTCCGGGCCGAAGGTCGTGGCGGCGAGGAAGTAGCTGGTGCGGGCGAGGCGTCCCCACGGGTCGCCGCGGTAGCCCGAGTGCCCCGCGACCCCGGCCATCGCCAACGGGTGCAACGACTGCAGCAGCAGCGCCCGCAGCCCGCCGACGAACATCGAGGCGTCGCCGTGCACCCGCCGGATCGGGCGGTCCTCGGCGAACCACCGCGGGCCGGGCGCCGAGTGGATCCGCGCACGCCGGTTCGCCCCCTCGTCGCCCGCCACCTTCTGGAAGACGTCCGCGCCGAGCCGTGCCCGCAGGCCCGCGACGCGGTCCGCGAGGGCGGCGGACACGTCCCCCAGCCCGGGAACCTGCAGATCGACCACGAGATCCATGATGCGGCCCCGCCGCGGACCCGGCCACCCGATCGAGCGGCCACGTCGTGCGCTGCCCCTGGCCGTGATCAGCGGGTCCCGAACACCGTGAGCCGCGGACCGCCCCACGCCACGGCGACCCCACCTCCCGCGGCCCCGGTCCCGGCCCCACGCCCGCCACCCGGCCGCGCGCCGGGTCGAGGAGGACCAGCGGGCCGCTGCCCTCTCCGCCGTTCGTCGCTCATGCCCACCCGGATCGGTGGATCTACGGAAGCGGTCCCGTGAGGTAGCGCTGCACCGTGGGGCCGACCTGCGCGACGAGCGTCGCGTGCTCCGCCGACGCCAGCGGCTCGAGCTGCACGACGTACCGGATCATCCCCAGCCCGATGACCTGCGAGGCGACCAGCGCCGCCCGCTCCTCGGCCCGGTCCGGTGCCACCCGTCCGACGAGGGGCCCGATGACCACCCGGACGATGAACTCGCGCATCATCCGCGCCGCCGCGGGATGCCCGGCCACACTGCGGATCAGCGTGACGAGCGCGCCGCCCGACGCCTCGTCCCACACCCGCAGGAACATCGCGACGATCCGCTCGCCGAGCTGCTCGGGGTCGCCGGGCTCGACCGTCGCGACGATCGCGGACGGGTCGACCGGCACGTCGAGCGAGGCCGTGAACAGCTGGGCCTTGCCCCCGAACCAGTGGTTGACCATGGCGGCGTCGACGCCGGCCCGCTCGGCGATCCGGCGGACGGTGGCGCCGTCGTAGCCCCGTTCGGCGAACTCGACGCGCGCGGCCGTGAGCAAGGCCGCACGCGTGTCCTCGCCGGAGGTGCGGCGGCCGCGGCGGCGCGGTTCGCGGGTGGTCACGGGCCCATCTTCACCCGCCCCGTCGTCACCCGACGCACCCGGCACGGAAGAATGAGGCCCGTGACCGCAGCCACCACGAGCCCCACCGCACCTCCCGCCGCGCTGGGAGCGGTCAGCCCGACCCGCGACGAGTTCCGCGCGCTGGCCGAGAACCACCGGGTGATCCCGGTGACCCGCCGGCTGCTGGCGGACGACGAGTCGCCGGTCGGCGTCTACCGCAAGCTCGCCGCCCCGGACGGCCGCGCCCGCCCCGGCACCTTCCTCTTCGAGTCCGCCGAGAACGGGCGGTCCTGGTCGCGCTGGTCGTTCGTCGGCGCCCGCTCCGCCGCCTCGCTGACCACGGTCGACGGGCGGATCCGCTGGACCGGCGAGGTCCCCGACCACCTGCCCACCGAGGGCGACGTGCTGGAGGCGGTCCGCGGCGTCGTCGAGGAGCTGCAGAGCGAGCCGCTGCCGGGCATGCCGCCGCTGACCGGCGGGCTCGTCGGGTACATGGGCTACGACATCGTCCGCCGGATCGAGCGGATCGGCAGCGCGGAGAACCCGCCGGTCGACGACCTGCGCATCCCCGAGCTGGTGCTGCTGCTGGCCACGGACCTCGCCGCCGTCGACCACCACGAGGGCACGATCACGCTGATCGCCAACGCGATCAACTGGGACGACTCGGACGAGCGCGTCGACGAGGCCTACGACGACGCCGTGGCCCGGCTGGACCGGATGACCGCCGAGCTGGCCGCGCCCGCCGCGTCGACCGTCGCGGTGTTCAGCGCGGTGTCCCCGGACTTCGAGCGCAAGCGCACCCAGGCCGAGCACTTCGCCGCCGTCGAGGTGGCGAAGGAGCAGATCCGCGCGGGGGAGTGCTTCCAGATCGTCGTCTCGCAGCGGTTCGAGATGGACTGCGGGGCCGACCCGCTCGACGTCTACCGGGTGCTGCGCACCACCAACCCCAGCCCGTACATGTACCTGCTGAACATCGAGGACGAGTCGGGCGGCAGCCCGTTCACGATCGTCGGGTCCAGCCCGGAGGCGCTGGTCACGGTGGCCGACCGGCAGGCCACCACGCACCCGATCGCCGGGACACGCTGGCGCGGCGCCACCGACGAGGAGGACGAGCTGCTGGAGAAGGACCTCCGGCACGACGAGAAGGAGCGCTCCGAGCACGTCATGCTCGTCGACCTGGGGCGCAACGACCTGGGCCGGGTCTGCGAGCCGGGCACGGTGAAGGTGCGCAACTTCTTCTCCGTGGAGCGCTACAGCCACGTCATGCACCTGGTCTCCACGGTCACCGGGACATTGCGGGAGGACAAGAACGCGGTCGACGCCGTGCTCTCCTGCTTCCCCGCGGGCACCCTGTCCGGCGCGCCGAAGGTCCGGGCCATGCAGGTGATCGACGAGCTGGAGCCCACCCGCCGCGGCCTCTACGGCGGGATCGTCGGGTACCTCGACTTCGCCGGCAACGCCGACACCGCCATCGCCATCAGGACCGCCCTGATCCGGGACGGCCGGGCGTACGTGCAGGCGGGCGGCGGGATCGTCGCCGACTCGGACCCGCAGGCCGAGGACACCGAATGCCTCAACAAGGCCCGGGCGGTCCTGTCCGCGGTCGCGACCGCGGCCACCCTGGGCCGCCCCGGCGGGCATGCCTGACGCGCCCGCCCCCGCCCGCAGCGGACAGCTGTTCCTCCTGACAGCCGCGCTGCTGCTGCTCGGTGCGCTCGGCCTGTGGGGGACGACCCGGCTGGACTGGGCGTCCACGCAGGTCGAGGTGGCCGGGCACGGGGCGACCGGGGCGGTGCCCGTCGCGGCCACCGGCGCTCAGATCGCGCCGTCGCTGCTCGGGCTGGCCGCGCTCGCGGTCGCAGCGGTGGCCGCGGCGATCGCGGTGTCCGGCGTCGTGCGGCGGGTCCTCGGCGTGATCGTGGCGCTGGCCGGCGGGTACGGCGCCTACGCGGCCGCCTCGGGATGGCTGCGCCCGCCCACCGCGTCGGAGCTGCCCGCGCTGGTGGGCAGCGCGGCCGCGGGGGCGACCACGGCACCCGGCGCCACGGTCTCGACCACGGCCGCCCCGCTGCTCGGGGTGCTGGGCGGGCTGCTGGTCGTCGCCGGAGGTGTGCTGCTGGTGGTGGCCGACCGGCGGCTGCCGCGGATGGGGGCGCGGTACGACGCCCCGGGCGCGCCGCGCCGCCCGGCCGACCCCGAGCGGGCGGCCTGGGACGAGCTCGACTCCGGTGTCGACCCGACCACGGAGGGTGCGTTCGCGCGGGACCGTGGGCCGGACGGCGGCCCCCGGCCCGGCCGCCCGGACGGCACGGAATAGCATGGCCGGAACGCCTGGTAGGCCCGAACCCGGAAGGGGAGTGCGCCCCGTGGGCGAGCACGGTGAGGTGAGTGCGGGAGTCCGGCCCAGCGTCCTGGACTCCATCGTGGAGGGTGTCCGGGAGGACCTCGCGGCCCGGGAGGCCGCGGTGGACTTCGCGGAGATCAAACGGCGGGCCGCCGCGGCGGCGCCGCCGAAGGACGTCATGGCCGCGTTGAACGAGCCCGGTGTCGGGGTCATCGCCGAGGTCAAGCGGCGCAGCCCGTCGAAGGGCGCGCTCGCGACGATCCCGGACCCGGCCGTCCTGGCCAAGGCGTACGCCGAGAACGGCGCGCGGGTGATCAGCGTGCTCACCGAGCAGCGCCGGTTCGGCGGCAGCCTCGACGACCTGGCCGCCGTGCGCGCCGCCGTCGACGTCTGCGTGCTGCGCAAGGACTTCGTCGTCACGCCGTACCAGGTGCACGAGGCGCGGGCCTACGGCGCGGACCTGGTGCTGCTGATCGTGGCGGCGCTGGAGCAGCCGGTCCTGGAGTCGCTGCTCGACCGCGTGGAGTCCCTCGGGATGACCGCCCTGGTCGAGGTGCACACCGAGGAGGAGGCCGACCGGGCGCTCGAGGCCGGGGCGAAGGTCATCGGCGTCAACGCGCGGGACCTGAAGACCCTCGAGGTCGACCTGGGCATCTTCGGGCGGCTGGCCCCCGGGCTGCCCAACGACGTGCTGCGCGTGGCCGAGTCGGGCGTGCGCGGGCCGGGCGACCTGCTCACCTACGCGGGCTGGGGCGCCGACGCGGTGCTCGTCGGCGAGGGCCTCGTGACCAGCGGAGATCCCGGCGCGGCGGTGCGGGCCCTGGTGGCTGCGGGCTTTCATCCGTCGTGCTCCAGAATGGTGCGGTGAGCGTTCAGGCGAGTCAGGGGATCGAGACACCCTCGGGCCACGAGCCCGACGAGCGCGGCCACTTCGGCCGCTACGGGGGTCGATGGGTTCCCGAGGCCCTGGTCGCGGCGCTCGACGAGCTGGAGACGGCCTACGAGAAGGCCCGGCACGATCCGGAGTTCCTCGCCGAGCTGGACCGGCTGCACCGTGACTACACCGGGCGGCCGTCCCCGCTGACGGACGTGCCGAAGCTCTCGCGGCGCGCCGGCGGCGCGCGGATCCTGCTCAAGCGCGAGGACCTGAACCACACCGGTTCCCACAAGATCAACAACGTGCTCGGCCAGGCGCTGCTCACCAAGCGGATGGGCAAGCAGCGGGTCATCGCCGAGACCGGGGCGGGCCAGCACGGCGTCGCCACGGCCACCGCGTGCGCACTGCTGGACCTCGAGTGCGTGGTCTACATGGGCGAGGTCGACACCCGCCGGCAGGCGCTCAACGTCGCCCGCATGCGGCTGCTCGGCGCCACCGTGATCCCGGTGAAGACCGGCTCGCGCACGCTGAAGGACGCGATCAACGAGGCGCTGCGGGACTGGGTCACCAACGTCGACAGCACCCACTACCTGCTCGGCACGGTCGCCGGTCCGCACCCGTTCCCGCAGATGGTGCGGGACTTCCACCGGGTGATCGGGCTCGAGGCGCGGGCCCAGGTGCTCGAGCGCACCGGGCGGCTGCCCACCGCGGTCGCCGCGTGCGTGGGCGGCGGGTCCAACGCGATCGGCATCTTCCACGCCTTCATCGACGACCCGGGCGTCCGGCTCGTCGGGTTCGAGCCCGGCGGCGACGGCGTCGAGACCGGCCGGCACGGGGCGACCCTGTCCGAGGGGTCGCCGGGCGCGCTGCACGGCGCCTTCTCGTACCTGCTGCAGGACGAGGACGGGCAGACCGCGGAGTCGTACTCGATCTCGGCGGGGCTGGACTACCCGGGCGTCGGGCCGGAGCACGCGCTGCTCAAGGACCTCGGGCGCGCCGAGTACGAACCGGTGACCGACGCGGAGGCGATGGACGCGTTCGCGCTGCTCTGCCGCACCGAGGGGATCATCCCGGCCATCGAGTCGGCGCACGCCGTGGCCGGTGCGCTGCGGCTGGGCGAGGAGCTGGGGCCCGACGCGGTGATCCTGGTCAACCTCTCCGGCCGCGGCGACAAGGACGTCGACACGGCCGCGAAGTGGTTCGGGATGATCGGGCAGGACGAGAGCGCCGAGGCGGCCGACGGCACCGCCATCGCCGAGGGCGCCACGCAGCAGCGGTCCGGGTCGTTCGCCGACGCGGGCAGCGAGACCGAGGGGATCCAGGCGTGAGCGAGCGTGCGAGCGGACAGCCCACACGGAGCGTCGCCGAGGTGTTCGCACGCTGCCGGGCCGAGGGCCGCGGCGCGCTGGTGGGCTACCTGCCCGCCGGCTACCCGACGGTCGACGAGGCGGTCGCGCTGCTCACCGCGATGAGCGAGGGTGGCTGCGACCTGCTCGAGGTCGGCGTGCCGTACTCGGACCCGGTGATGGACGGGCCCACGATCCAGGCCGCCGCGGACACCGCGCTGCGCAACGGGTTCCGGCTGCGGGACGTGTTCAGCACGGTCGAGCGCGTCACGGCCGCGGGCGGCAACTGCGTCGTGATGACCTACTTCAACCCGGTGCTGCGCTACGGGGTGGACCGCTTCGCCGCCGACCTCGCCGCCGCGGGTGGGCTCGGCGTGATCACGCCGGACCTGATCCCGGACGAGGCGGACGAGTGGTTCGCCGCCTCGGACAAGTACGGGCTGTCCCGGATCTTCCTGGTGTCGCCGTCGTCGACGGACGAGCGGATCGCCTCGACCACCGCCGCCTCCAGCGGCTTCGTCTACGCGACGTCGATCATGGGCGTGACGGGCGCGCGGGACTCGGTGAACTCGGCCGCCGGCGAGATCGTCGGCCGGACCCGGCCGCACACCTCGCTGCCGATCGGCGTCGGGCTCGGGGTGCGCAACGCCGACCAGGCCGCCGAGATCGCGGGCTTCGCCGACGGCGTCATCGTCGGGTCGGCGTTCGTCAGCGCCGCGGAGAAGGGCGGGCCCGACGCGGTCCGCGACCTCGCCCGGGAGCTCGCTGCCGGCGTCGCGCGAGCGGGGCTGCCGCAGCCGGCCTGAGCCCGACTCACCGGGGCTGCCGAAGCAGGTGCGCGGGGGACGCCGAACCATCGCCTGTGATCGTCGTGTGCCGCCCGCGGCCACGGGCGGCCCCGAACGGTCCGGGCCGGTGATCATGGATCGGTCGCAGACGGGCCCGGCGGGGCCGGACGACGCGAGGCGAGGGCGCGAACGGGGAGGTCGGGGGCCCGGTCGTCCCGGCGCCCGCGCTACGGTGGCGGCGTGAGCGCCCTCGCGAGCAGCACCGTGCTGGCCTACCTCCCCAGCCCGGACCGCGGCGTCTGGCATCTCGGGCCGATCCCGATCCGGGCGTACGCGCTCTGCATCATCGCCGGGATCGTCGTCGCGATCTGGTGGGGCGAGAAGCGGTTCGTGGCGCGCGGCGGTCCGGCCGGCACGGTCGTCGACGTCGCGGTGTGGGCCGTGCCGTTCGGCCTGGTCGGCGGGCGGCTCTACCACGTCGCCACCGACTGGCGGACCTACTTCGGCCCCGGCGGCGACCCGGTGAACGCGCTCAAGATCTGGGAGGGCGGCCTCGGGATCTGGGGGGCGATCGCGCTCGGCGCGGTCGGGGCCTGGATCGGCTGCCGGCGCCGCGGGATCCCGCTGCCCTTCTTCGCCGACGCGGTGGCGCCCGGCATCGTCGTCGCGCAGGCGATCGGCCGGCTGGGCAACTACTTCAACCAGGAGCTCTACGGCGCCCCGACGACGTTGCCCTGGGGCCTGGAGATCTACGAGCGGGTCGACCCGGCGACCGGCGCGTCGGACCCGCTGGGCGGCGTGGCCGTCGACACCGCGAACCCGATCGCGATCGTGCAGCCCACGTTCCTGTACGAGCTGATCTGGAACCTCGCCGTCGCCGCGGTGATCGTGTGGGCGGACCGGCGCTTCCGGCTCGGCCACGGCCGCGTCTTCGCGCTGTACGTCGCCGGCTACACGCTCGGCCGGTTCTTCATCGAGCTCATGCGCACCGACCCGGCCACGCGCGTGTTCGGCGACATCCGGATCAACGTCGTCGTCTCGGCGCTGGTGTTCGTCCTGGCGGTGCTCTACGTCGCGCTGGTGCGCAAGCCCCGCGAGGTGCTGCCGCCCGAGATCGCGAACCCCGACGGGGCGCGCGCCGAGGAGACCGACGACCCGGCCGGGTCCGCCGACGCGGACGTCCCGGAGGGCCGGGCGGGCGACCGGACGCCGTGACCACGTCGGCGACGCGCTTCGACGGCTTCGGCGACGGCGCCGTCGAGTTCTACGACGGCCTGCTAGCGGACAACAGCAAGGCGTACTGGACCGACCAGCGCGAGGTCTACGAGGCGCACGTCCGGGCGCCGATGTCGGCGCTGCTCGCCGAGCTGGAGGAGGAGTTCGGGCCGGGCAAGATCTTCCGCCCGTACCGGGACGTCCGGTTCGCGAAGGACAAGTCGCCGTACAAGACCCACTGCGGCGGCTTCGCCCCGCCGTACTACGTCCAGGTCGGCCCCGACGGACTGCTCGCCGCGGCCGGGTACTACGGCATGGCGCCGGACCAGGTCGCGCGCTACCGCACGGCCGTCGACGACGAGCGCCGCGGCGAGGCGCTGCGCGGCATCCTGCGGGCCGCGGAGAAGGCCGGGCTGACCGTCGGCGGGGAGCAGCTGCGCACCCGGCCGAAGGGCACCGACCCGGACCACCCGCGGCTCGACCTGTTGCGGCACAAGGGATTAATGGTCGCCCGCCGTTGGCCGCCGGACGACGCGCTGCACGAGCGGACCTGCCTCGACCGCGTCCGCCGCACGTGGCGGGCCGCCCGCCCGCTCGCGGAATGGCTCGCCGACCACGTCGGCCCGAGCGAGCAGCCCCGCCGCTGAGGGGCTACCGGCGCGCCCGCTGCAGCAGCAGCTCGTGCAGGGCGATCCCGATCGACACGCCGACGCAGTCGACGACCGCGTCGAGCACCTCGGGGCTGCGCCCGATTGGCAGCAGACCCTGCAGGACCTCGGAGACCCCGGCGTACCCGGCGAGCCCGAGGACCAGTGGGAGCGGCGGGACGCCCGCCCACCGACCGGTGAGACCCAGCAGGGCGAACACACCCAGATGGACGAGCTTGTCGACGCCGGGTGGGGCAGTGGGCACCCCGGAGGCCGGGAGGAACAGCACCAGCAGGCTGACCAGCACCGCAAGGGCGAAACTCAGCCGTCGCACTGTTCGACTTCCTCCTACCTGATCGTTAAAGAGAGCGCGCTACTCTTGACCTCGTGACCCGTCGCACCAAGATCGTCTGCACCATCGGGCCGGCCACCGCCACACCCGACCGTATCCGGGAGCTGGTCGCTGCCGGCATGGACGTCGCCCGGCTCAACTTCAGCCACGGCACGCGGGACGACCACAAGCGCGTGTACCAGATGGTGCGCGACGCGGCCGACGCCGAGGGCCGCGCCGTCGGCATCCTCGCGGACCTGCAGGGGCCGAAGATCCGGCTCGGCACCTTCACCGACGGCCCGACAGAGTGGCAGACCGGCGAGGAGGTGCGGATCACGGTCCAGGACTGCGCCGGCACCCACGACCGCGTCTCCACCACGTACAAGGGCCTGGCCCGGGACGCCCGCGCGGGCGACCGGCTGCTGGTCGACGACGGCAAGGTCGGCCTGCGCGTGGTCGAGGTCGAGGGCGACGACGTGGTCTGCCGGGTCACCGAGGGCGGCCCGGTGTCCAACAATAAGGGCATCTCGCTGCCCGGCATGAACGTCTCGGTCCCGGCCCTCAGCGAGAAGGACATCGCGGACCTGGAGTTCGCGCTCAAGCTGTCCGTCGACGTGATCGCCCTGAGCTTCGTGCGCAGCCCGGCGGACATCGACGGGGTGCACCGGATCATGGAGAAGGTCGGGGTCAAGCTCCCGGTCGTCGCCAAGCTGGAGAAGCCGGAGGCCGTCGACAACCTCGAGGCCATCGTGCTGGCGTTCGACGGCGTGATGGTCGCCCGCGGCGACCTGGGCGTGGAGCTGCCGCTGGAGAACGTGCCGCTGGTGCAGAAGCGCGCGATCCAGATCGCCCGCGAGAACGCCAAGCCGGTCATCGTGGCCACGCAGATGCTGGACTCGATGATCACGAACTCGCGGCCGACCCGCGCCGAGGCCTCCGACGTGGCCAACGCGGTGCTCGACGGGGCGGACGCGCTGATGCTGTCCGGCGAGACCGGCGTCGGGCGCTACCCGATCAAGACGGTCCGCACGATGAGCACGATCATCGAGGCCGTCGAGGCGGGCCCGGCGAACGTGCCGCCGCTGAACCACGTGCCGCGCACCAAGCGGGGCGTGCTCTCCTACGCCGCCCGGGACATCGGTGAGCGCCTCTCCGCCCGCGCCCTGGTCGCCTTCTCCCAGTCCGGCGACACCGTGCGCCGGCTCGCCCGGCTGCACACCCGGCTGCCCCTGCTGGCCTTCACCCCGGCCCCCGAGGTGCGCAGCCAGCTGGCGATGACCTGGGGCGTCGAGACGTTCCTGGTCGAGGCCGTCGACTCCACGGACGCAATGGTCCGCCAGGTCGACCACGCCATGCTCTCCATCGGCCGGTTCCAGCCGGGCGACCTCGTCGTGATCGTCGCGGGCTCGCCGCCCTCGACCGTCGGCTCGACCAACCTCATCCGCGTCCACCGGCTGGGCGAGGAGGACCACGCCTGAGGCCCGGGTGCGGGAGGATCGCGGCGTGACCGAACCTCCTGCCTCCGGGATCATGCTGGACGTCGACGGTGTGCCGCGCGGGCAGGGCGTCCTCGACGAGCTGATGCGGCTGCTCGAGCTGGAGCAGATCGAGGTGGACCTGTTCCGCGGCACCAGCCCGGCGACCTCGCCCGTCCGCGTGTTCGGCGGGCAGGTCGCGGCGCAGGCGCTGGTCGCCGCGGGGCGCACGGTCGAGCCGGACCGCGGCGTGCACTCGTTGCACGCCTACTTCATCCGGGGCGGCGATCCGAGCCGGCCGATCGTGTTCCGCACCGAGCGGATCCGCGACGGCCGCTCGTTCAGCACCCGCCGGGTGCTCGCGATCCAGGGCGGCGAGGCGATCTTCGCGCTGTCGGCGTCGTTCCAGCTCGTGCAGGAGGGGCTGGAGCACTCGGTGCCGATGAGCGACGGGGTGCCGACCCCGGACGAGCTCCCCAGCATCGGCGACCGCGTGGTGTCCGGCGCCGGCGCGGCCTGGATCGAGCGGGTGCCGCGCTCGCTGGACATCCGGTTCGTCGACGAGCCGGTGTGGACCGAGGACCGGGTGGCCACGGACGACCCGCTGCGCGCCTGGATGAAGGCCGACGGCCGGCTGCCCGACGACCCGCTGCGGCACGTCTGCCTGCTCACCTACATCTCCGACCTCACCCTGCTCGGCTCGGTGGTGGGCCGCCACGACCTGACGAGCACGTCCGTGCAGATGGCGAGCCTCGACCACGCCATGTGGTTCCACCAGCCCTTCCGCGCGGACGACTGGCTGCTCTACGAGTGCTGGAGCCCCGCCGCGTCGGGCGGGCGCGGGCTGGCGCAGGGCCGCTTCTTCACCCGCGACGGCCGGCTGGTGGCCAGCACCATGCAGGAGGGCCTGGTCCGCCTGCCCCGCCGGTGACCGGTCAGTCGAGCAGCCGGTGGTCGAGCTCCAGCGAGCCCACCCGGGTAGTCGGCCGGTGGCGACGGCCGGTGAGCCCGCGAGGCAGGATGGGCGCATGAGCGACGACACCGGAGACGGCCGGGAGCGCCGGGATCGCGCCTGGGGCTTCAACACCCGGGCGGTGCACGCCGGGGCGGTGCCGGACTCGGCCGTGGGCGCGCGGGCGGTCCCGATCTACCAGTCGACGAGCTTCGTCTTCGAGGACACCCAGGACGCGGCCAGCCTCTTCGCGCTGCAGAAGTACGGGCTGATCTACAGCCGGATCGGCAACCCGACGGTCTCGGTGCTGGAGGAGCGGATCGCGAGCCTCGACGGCGGCATCGGCGCGGTGGCCACCGCCAGCGGGCAGGCCGCGGAGTTCCTCACCTTCGCCTGCCTGGCCGGGGCGGGGGACCACGGCGTCGCCGCGTCGGGCCTGTACGGCGGCACGATCACCCAGCTCGACGTCACGCTGCGCCGGTTCGGCGTGGACACCACGTTCGTCCCGGGCGGCGACCCGGCGGACTACGCCGCGGCGATCACGGAGAAGACCAAGTTCGTGTTCACCGAGGTCGTCTCCAACCCCGGTGGCGAGGTGGCGGACCTGGCCGGGCTGGCCGACGTCGCGCACGCGGCGGGCGTGCCGCTGATCGTCGACGCCACGCTGGCCACGCCGTACCTCTGCCGGCCGATCGAGCACGGCGCGGACATCGTGATCCACTCCGCGACCAAGTTCCTGGGCGGGCACGGCACCACGCTCGGCGGCGTCGTCGTCGAGTCCGGGCGGTTCGACTGGGGCAACGGCCGGTTCCCGTCGATGACCGAGCCGGTCCCCAGCTACGGCGGACTCACCTGGTGGGGCAACTTCCAGGAGCTCGGCTTCCTCACCAAGCTCCGCGCCGAGCAGCTGCGGGACGTCGGGCCGACCCTGGCCCCGCACTCGGCGTTCCTGCTGCTCCAGGGCGTGGAGACGCTGCCCTTCCGGATGCAGGCGCACGTCGCGAACGCGCAGCGCGTCGCGGAGTGGCTGCACGCCGACCCGCGCGTGGAGTACGTGCGGTACGCGGGGCTGCCCGACCACCCGCACCACGAGCGGGCGCGCCGGTACCTGCCCGAGGGCCCGGGCGCGGTGTTCAGCTTCGGCGTGCAGGGCGGCCGCGCGGCCGGGGCGCGGTTCATCGAGTCCGTGCGGCTGTGCAGCCACCTGGCCAACGTCGGCGACGCCCGCACCCTCGTCCTGCACCCGGGCTCCACCACCCACCAGCAGCTGACCGCCGGGCAGCTCGAGGCGGCCGGGGTGCCCGAGGACCTGATCCGGATCAGCGTCGGGCTCGAGGACGCGGACGACATCATCTGGGACCTCGACCAGGCGCTGGCCGAGGCCGCGAAGGAGAGCGCATGAGCTGGCAGAACCCGTCGGCGCTGGAGCGGCAGCGGATGCTGCGCGACACCCGCACGGTCGCGATGGTGGGCGCCTCGCCCAACCCCGCGCGGGCGTCGAACTTCGTGGCGACGTACCTGCTGTCGAGCACGGACTACGAGGTCTGGTTCGTGAATCCGAACGCCACCGAGATCCTCGGCCGCCCCGTGTACCCGTCGCTGGCGGACTGCCCGGGCGTGCCCGACCTCGTCGACACCTTCCGCCGCCCGCAGGACCTGCCCGCCGTGCTCGACGAGGTGCTGGCGCTCGGCTCGGACGCGCAGGGCGTGCGGACCTGGTGGCTCCAGTTCGGGCTGTGGGACGAGGACCTGGCGGCCAAGGCCGAGGACGCGGGCCTGACCGTCGTGATGGACCGGTGCCTGAAGGTGGAGCACGCCCGGTTCGCCGGCGGCCTGCACCTGGCCGGCTTCGACACCGGGGTGATCAGCGCCCGGCGCCGGGACTGACCCCGCGACCGGCCACTCGACCGGCCTCTGGACCGACCCCGGACGGGCGCCCCGGACCGACCCGGGGCGCCAGTCCGGTCAGGTGGTGACCTTGTTCTGGGTCAGGAAGGCCTTGGCGACCTCGGCGGGGTCGCCGCCGTTGATCTGGACCTGCTGGTTGAGCGCCTGCATGACCTTCGTGGTGAGCAGGCTCGACACGCAGTCGAGGGTCTGCTGGAACTCCGGGCCCTGCGCGTCGGCCACGGACTGCTTCACCACCGGCGCCACGTACTGGAAGCCGAAGATGTGCTTCGGGTCCTCGAGCGGGGTGTAGCTGCCGGTGGCCAGCTGGCCGTCGGTGGAGAAGGCGTCGGCCGCGTTCGCCTGGCCCTGGTCGAGGACCTGGTAGACGAGGCCGGGGTCGACCCCGGTGAACTTGATGCCGGTCAGCCCGTACTCGTTCTTCATGCCGACCAGGCCGTTCTGCCGGGTCTCGAAGGGCGGCTGGGCGGCCAGGGTGATCCCGTCGCCCGCGTTGCCCACCTTGGCGAGGTCCGGTACCGCGGCGAGCCCGTTCTGCTTGGCGAAGTCCGACTTCACGATGATGACGTCGGTGTCCTCGAACGGCGTCTGCTTGAAGATCGTGGCCTGGCGGTTCTGCGCCTCGAACTCCTTGACCGTGTTGTAGGTGTCCTCGGGCGTGGCGCCGACCGGCTTGTTCGCGATGCTGCTCTCGATCTCGCCCAGGTACTCGGCGTAGGCGTCGATCTGGCCGGCCTGGAAGGCGCGGTCGATGACCTCGGAGCCGCCGATGTTCGGCTGGTAGGTCACGTCGTAGCCGCGGGCCTCGAGGGCCTGGGTGTAGAGCTCGCCGAGGACGAACTGCTCCGAGAAGTTCTTGCTGCCGAACTTGATCGGCGGCTTACCCTGACCGGGGGTCCCCGTCGGGCAGCTGACGTTCTGCGCGGTCACCGGGGTGATGACGTCCTGGCCGGCGGACTGCGCGCCCGCGCTCGGCGCGGCCGACCCGGAGGATCCGGAGGAGCTGCTGCCGCCGCCGCACGCCGCGACGACGAGGGCCAGCGCCGCGACGCCCGCGGCGAGCGCGGCGACCCTGCCGCGCCTGCCGATGTTGCTCTCGGACATGGGGATCCTTCCTGTGGTGGGAACTCAGGTCGCCGTGACGGGGACGATCTTCATCCCGGCCGGGGTGACGGCGCGTTGCACGATCAGCAGCAGTCCGTCGACGGCGAAGGCCAGCAGGACCGCGATCACGGTGTAGGCGAGCAGCTGGTAGACGGGCAGGGTCGGGTTGGTGATCACCGAGCCCAGGGTGTGGGGGTAGCCCGCCGTGCCGGCCAGGTAGGCCGTCGCGATCACGAAGACCGTGCCGGTCCGGATCCCGGCCATGATCAACGGGACGGCGTGCGGCAGCTCGACCTGGGTGAGGATCTGCCAGCCGGTCATGCCCATGCCGCGCGCGGCCTCGACCGTGCCGGGCTCGACCTCGGCGACCCCGACGTAGGTGTTCGTGAGGATGAGCGGCAGCGCGAGGATGACCAGCGCGACCATGATGTTGACGAAGCCCACGCCGTAGAGCCCGATCCCGATGGCGATGATCGCCAGGGTCGGCAGGGCGCGGAGCACGTTGGCCCCGTTCACGGCGAGCAGCGCGAACCGGCGGGTGTGGCCGATCGCCGCGCCGAGCGGCACGGCGACGGCGATCGCGACGGCCACGGAGACCAGTGACAGCACGAGCTGCCCGGCGATGTCGCCCAGGACGCGGGCGGGGTTGTCGGCGACGAACCGCCAGGCGTCGACGAGGATCATCTACGCACCTCCCCGGCGGGCCCGCGCCCACGGCGTGACGACCTTGGTGAGGCCGACGATGAGCGCGTCGGCCACGAGGGCGAGCAGGATCGCCAGCACGCCGGCCGAGATCAGCCCGGAGATGAACGTGTTGCCGATGTAGAACAGGATCGACTGGCCCAGTCCGTAGGGCGCGATGTACGCCGCGAGCGTGGCCAGCGAGATCGTGGTGACCGTGACGACGCGCAGGCCCGCCATCACCGCCGGCAGGGCCAGCGGGAAGGTGATCCGGACGAGGATCTGCCCCGGCGTGAGGCCCATCCCGAGCGCCGCGGCCCGCACCTCGGGCGGCACCGAGCGCAGGCCCGTGACCGTGTTCCGGAACAGCAGCAGCAGCGTGTAGCCGACGAGCGCGATCTCGATGGTGAGCAGGCCGATGCCGGTCACCGGGATCATCAGCAGGAAGAAGCCCAGCACCGGGATCGTGTAGAGGATGGTCGAGAACACGACGGCGGGCGTCTCGAGGCGCGGCAGGCGATAGGCCAGCAGCGCCGCGGGCAGGGCGATGACCAGCCCGATCACGATGGCGATGGCGCTGACGTAGATGTGCTGCACCAGCTCGGTGGCGAACCGGTCCCAGTGGTCGGCGAACCAGTCCCAGCAGAAGGTCTCGTTGGCCTTGCACCCCGAGCTGTTGCCGAAGTCCGGGATGACGGGGCCCTGCGCGGGAAGTCTCACGATCCCGCCGCCTCGCGGATCTCCGCCAGGGTGACCGCGCCGGCGGGCCGGCCCTCCTTCGTCACCTCCAGGACGTCGGCGTTGGCGGACAGCAGCACCGACAGCCCGACGCGCAGGGAGGTGCCCGCGGACACGGACGGCGCACCGGGCGGTGCCTCGCGGCCGGGGTCGGCGAGCTCGCCGACGCTGCGCAGCGAGAGCCGCTTGAGCCCGCGGTCGGCGCCGACGAAGTCCGCGACGAAGTCGTCGACCGGGTCGCCCAGCAGCTCGTCGGCGCTGCCGTACTGGGCGAGCCGCCCGCCGGGCCGAAGCACGGCGATCTTGTCGCCCATCTTGATGGCCTCGTCGATGTCGTGGGTCACGAAGATGACCGTCTTGCGGATCTCGTTCTCCAATGACAGGAACTCGTCCTGGATCTCGGCCCGCGTGATCGGGTCCAGCGCGCCGAAGGGCTCGTCCATGAGCATCACCGGCGGGTCCGCGGCCAGCGCGCGGGCCAGGCCGATGCGCTGCTGCTGCCCACCGGACAGCTGCGCCGGGTAGCGCTTCGCGTAGCTGCGGTCGAGGCGGACCAGGTCGAGCAGGCGGTCCGTGCGCTCCGCGATGCGCTGCTTGTCCCAGCCCAGCAGCCGCGGGATCGTGCCGATGTTCGCGCCGATCGTCATGTGCGGGAACAGCCCGACCTGCTGGATGACGTAGCCGATGTCGCGGCGCAGCGTGGTCACGTCGTAGCTCAGCACGCTGCGGCCGCCGATCAGGATGTCGCCGGAGGTCGGCTCGATCAGCCGGTTGACGAGCTTCATCGCCGTGGTCTTGCCGCCGCCCGACGGCCCGACCAGGCAGCACGTCTCACCGGGTGGCACGGTCAGCGACAGGTCGTCGATCGCGGGGGCGTCCTGCTCCCGGTACCGCTTGGTGACGTGGCGGAACTCGATCGCCAGCGCCCCCTGCGAGGCGGCCGGGTCGCCGCCCGTGGCCCCGCTCGAGCCCTCCTGGGTGACCACATCGGCCATCGGTCGAACCTCCCGTGCCCGTCGCCTCGCCGCGTGTGCCGTGCCCGGAAGGCCCAGGTGCTCGCGAATCGGCGCCTATCGGTACGCGCGTCGGAATGCGCAACGCACACTAGCCACGACCGGGCGAACGGGTGCGGCGTGAAACGGGATCGTGATCTGGCGCCGGATCCGTCCGGAAAGTCCGGGAAGGACGGTGGCTCCGCAGATGAGCGGACCGCCCGATCAGTGGAACAGCAGGCGGTCCAGGATCAGGGTGACCGCCCGCAGCACCCAGAAGGCCGGCGCGGCGAGGAGGAAGAGCTTCCAGAGCTCGGGCCAGCCCCGCTGACGGGCCGCGTACCAGGTGGGCCACGCGGCGAGCACCGCGGCGATGAGGATCCAGCCGACCTGGATCAGCAGGCCCGTGCTTCCGCCGCTTCCGCCGAACACGACCTGCAGGGCGAAGGCGACCACGCCCCAGCCGAGCGCACCGAAGAGGGCCCGGTGGTAGGGGACGTCGGCCGCCGGGGCCGGCTCGCTCGCCTGCTTCGCCCTGCTGTCCCGCTTCGCCACGCCACCGACCCTATCCGGCCTGGTCAGCGCCCGGACCCCGAGGTCGGCCGTAGGTGAGCCGGCGCAGCAGGACCTCGGCGGGTCCGCGACGGCCCGCCCGGTCCAGCAGGGTCGCGGCCAGCACGGACGCCACCCAGGTCGCGACGGCGAGCAGCGCCGCGCCCGGCACGCCGATCCACGCGCCCCACCCCAGGCTCCACGCCGGCAGCAGCGCGCAGAACACCACGGACTGGGCGAGGTAGAAGGTCAGCGACCGGCGACCCGTCGCGACCAGGGCCCGCCCGACGGGACCGACGGCGCGGGTGGCGAGCAGGCCGAACAGGGCGGCGTACCCGACGCCGCCGGCGAGCCCGCCGACCGCGTGCAGCAGGCCGAACAGGGCCGACAGCCCCACCGACGGCTGCCACCAGCCCGCCGCGGCCGCCGCGAGCGGGAGCCCGGCGACCACCGCGACGGTCAGCCCGCCCACGGCCGCCCGGACGAGCGTGCGGCGGTGCCGGTCCGGCTCGTCGAGCAGCCCACGGCGCGCGGCCAGGGCACCGACGGCCAGCATCCCGGCGGTGAACAGGGCCGCGGACAGCGTGCCGCCCAGCCACTCGCCGACGTGCAGGCCCAGGGCGGTGCCCACGTCGGGCGCGGCGACCGAGGGCAGCGTGAGCGCGCCCGTCCGCAGCCCGGTGCCCGCGCCGAGCAGGACCGTGATCGCCACCCCGACGGCGGCGATCGTCCGCAGCGTGACCTCGGTGCCGCGGACGAGGAACCCGGCCAGCAGGACCAGCAGCAGCCCGTAGGCGCCGACGATGTCGCCGGGGAACAGCAGGATCCCGTGCACGGCGCCGATGACGATCATCCACGCGCCCCGGCGGCGCAGCAGCCGGACGGCCGCGCCCGTGTCGTCCCGCCGGCGGGCGAGCTGGACCGCCCCGTACCCGACGAGCAGGGCGAACAACGGATAGGCGCGCCCGTCGACCAGCAGCATCTGCAGGAAGGTGATCACCCCGCCCACGGGCCCCGGCTCGTCCGGGTACCCGCGGACCCCGGGCGCGGCCAGCAGGAACAGGTGCACGTTGGCCAGCGCGATCAGCAGCAGCATCGCGCCCCGGGCGAGGTCGGGGGCGACCGCCCGGGCGGACAGCGGCAGGGGAGCGGTCACGTCCGGATCATCCCGTGCCGTCCGGTCCCCGGGCCACCGGGGCGTACCGGCGGCGCGGTCCGGGGTGGGCGGCGGCGCGCGGGTCGGACGTCACACCGAAGGTGCCGCCACCAGGGTGATCCCCGTCGCGGCGCACCCGCGGAGGGAGGGCTAGCCTCACGGCGTGTCCACTCCTGTCACCGTCACTGTCACCGGAGCCGCTGGCCAGATCGGTTACGCGCTGCTCTTCCGGATCGCCTCCGGGCAGCTCCTGGGGTCCGACACCCCGGTGAAGCTGAACCTGCTGGAGATCCCGCAGGCCGTCAAGGCCGCCGAGGGCACCGCGATGGAGCTGAGCGACGGCGCCTTCCCGCTGCTGGCCGGCGTCGACATCTTCGACGACGCCACCAAGGCCTTCGACGGGACGAACGTCGCCCTGCTCGTCGGCGCCCGCCCGCGCACGAAGGGCATGGAGCGCGGCGACCTGCTCGAGGCCAACGGCGGGATCTTCGCCCCGCAGGGCAAGGCCATCAACGCCGGCGCGGCCGACGACATCAAGGTCCTGGTCGTGGGCAACCCGGCCAACACCAACGCCCTCATCGCGCAGAGCGCCGCGCCGGACGTCCCGGCCGAGCGGTTCACCGCGATGACCCGCCTCGACCACAACCGCGCCCTCGCGCAGCTGTCGGGCAAGCTGGGCGTGCCGGTCTCCGAGATCACGAAGATGACGATCTGGGGCAACCACTCCGCCACCCAGTACCCGGACCTCTACCACGCCGAGGTCGGCGGCAAGATCGCCGCCGAGCAGGTGGAGGAGGCCTGGCTGCGGGACGAGTTCATCCCGACCGTGGCCAAGCGCGGCGCGGCGATCATCGAGGCCCGCGGCGCGTCGTCCGCGGCGTCGGCGGCCTCCGCGGCGATCGACCACGTGTACACCTGGGTCAACGGCACCCCCGAGGGCGACTGGACCTCCATGGCCGTCCCGTCCGACGGGTCCTACGGCGTGGCCGAGGGCATCATCTCGTCGTTCCCGGTCACCACGAGGAACGGCACGTACGAGATCGTCCAGGGCCTGGAGATCAACGACTTCTCCCGCGAGAAGATCGACGCCTCCGTGGCCGAGCTGGTCGAGGAGCGCGAGGCCGTCAAGGGCCTCGGCCTCATCTGACCGCCCACCGCCGAACGAACGGCACTTCCGCTCACACCTGGTGAGCGGAGGTGCCGTTCGCGCATGCGGGGGAGCTACTCGGCGAGCACCGCGATCGCGAAGGACTCCCCGGGCAGCGTGATGTCGGACTGCTCGCTGGCCGTGGGCTCGCTGGCCAGCAGAATGCGGGTGATGGTGGCGCCGAGGTCGAGCGCGACCTCCTCCGGGCCGAGGTTGACCAGCACCCGCAGCCGACCCCGGTGGATGACGAGCGTGCGGGCCTCGGGGTGGACATCGACCGCGACCTCGTCGAGCCACGGGTCGGAGAGCTCCGGCCACGCCTTGCGGATGGCGATGAGCTCCTTGTGCATCGCGAGCAGGGTCGCGTGCGGCTCCTGCTCGTGCTCGGTCCAGTCGAGCTTCGAGTCGAGGAAGGTGGACTCGGCGTTGGGGTCGGGGACCTCGACGTCACCCCAGCCGTGCTCGGCGAACTCCGCGGTGCGGCCCGTGCGGACGGCCTCGCGGAGCCCCTCGTCGGGGAAGTAGGAGAAGAACTGCCACGGCGTGCGGGCGCCCCACTCCTCGCCCATGAACAGCATCGGCGTGAACGGCGAGGTGAACAGGATCGCCGCGCCGCAGGCCAGGATGCCCGGGGAGAGCAGCTGGGTGAGCCGGTCGCCGGTGGCCCGGTTGCCGATCTGGTCGTGGTTCTGCAGGTAGGTCACGAACCGGTGCCCCGGGATCCGCGCGGTGTCGACGGGCGCGCCGTGCGTCCGCTTCCGGAAGCTCGACCAGGTGCCCTCGTGGAGGAACCCGCGGGTGAGCACGTGCGCCAGGCCCGCGAGGTCGGCCTCGGCGAAGTCCGAGTAGTAGCCCTGGCCCTCGCCGGTGAGCACGCTGTGCAGGCAGTGGTGGATGTCGTCCGTCCACTGGGCGGTCATGCCGAGCCCGCCGCCCTCGCGCGCGGTGATCATCTTCGGGTCGTTGAGGTCCGACTCCGCGATCAGCGAGAGCGGCCGCCCGACGTGCGCCTCGAGCGCCGCGACCTCGACGGCCAGCTGCTCGAGGACGTGCTGGGCGCGGGTGTCCCGCAGCGCGTGCACGGCGTCGATCCGCAGCCCGTCGACGTGGAAGTCCCGCAGCCACATCAGCGCGTTGTCGATGGCGTACCGGCGCACCTCGTCCGACCACGGGCCGTCGAGGTTGAGCGACGGGCCCCAGATGTTGCTGCCCGCGAAGTACGGCCCGAACCTGTCGAGGTAGGCACCCGACGGGCCGAGGTGGTTGTAGACGACGTCGAGGACCACGCCGAGCCCGCGGGCGTGCGCGGCGTCGACGAACCGCTTGAAGCCGTCCGGGCCACCGTAGTTCTCGGTGACGGCGTACCAGCCGACGCCGTCGTACCCCCAGTTCCGGGGCCCGTCGACGGCGTTGACGGGCAGCACCTCGACCATGTCGATCCCCAGCGCGACCAGGTGGTCGAGCTTCTCGATCGCGGAGTCGAAGGTGCCCTCCTCGGTGAAGGTGCCGATGTGGCACTCGTAGAGCACGCTGCCGGCCAGCGTGCGGCCGGTCCACGCCTGGTCGGTCCACCAGAAGGAGTTCTGGTCGTAGCGGCGCGAGGCCGAGTGGACGCCGTTGGGCTGCCACTGCGAGCGCGGATCGGGCAGGGGCGTCGGATCGTCGTCGACGAGGAAGGCGTAGGCCGAGCCCGGGCCGTTGTCCTCGACGTCGGCGCGCCACCAGCCGCCCGGCTCCCGCCGCATCGCGTAGGTCTCGCCGTCCACCAGGACCCGGACCCTGTCCTTCTCCGGCGCCCACACCGCGTACTCAGCCACGGGGGAATCCTGCCGAATGGGCGGCCGGTGCGCCCGCGGGGGCCACGTGACACGCGGCGCAGGGCCCGGGACGGGGCTCGTGACGGGGGCCGACCGGATGCGGCCGGTTCCCGCCGCCACCGCACGGCGGGACCCGGGGCTCCGGGGTCGGGACCGCCGGCCGGTCGGGGGGCACGGAGTCGGCCGGCGATCCCGGCAACGTGGTTCCGGTGGGATGGGGGGATCGGACCCGGACCTTGTGCGTTGCCTGGTCGAGACTAGGAACGGCACGCCGTGCCGGAATCGGCCGTTCAGCCGCATTTTTCCGCAGATTATCCCGATGCCGAGAAGTACGGCTGCCGAACCAATTGCGCCGGGCCGGCCCGCGATCAGCGGAGGCCGGATTCTTCCAGGTCGGCGGCGATGGCGTGGGTGTCGCGGGCGCGCTCGTCGAGCCGCTGCGACAGGTGCTCGAGAATACGCCCCAGCTCCGCGGTCACGGTGGGGTCGGCCTCGCCGATGCCGGTGGCCACGTCGCGGTCGAAAAGGGCGAACAATCGCGCGGCCAGGTCGTGGCCGCGGTCGGTCAGGACCACGAGCACGCTCCGCCGGTCGCGCGGGTTGGAGCGCCGGACGACGTGCCCGGCCAGCTCGAGGCGGTCCAGCTGGGCGGTCACGGTCGCCGGCGTGACGCCCACGCGGCGCGCGAGCGCCGACGGTGTCCGCGGACCCTCGTGCAGCAGGTGCACCAGGATCGTGGTCTCCGGGACGCCCAGGCCCACGAGCCGGGCCATGGTCTGGCGGTAGGCGTCCGACGCGGCCAGGACGTTCTTCAGTCGTACTGCGATCTCACTCACCGAACTCCTTGTGACTCGTCCTCCCGCTCGGGATGATCTTTACTTCGATCGCCGAGATATCAGGTGGACAACGTAAAGACCGTGTGACGGAGTTCCGGAACGTGAGCTGCATCATGCGCAACGCGATGCAAGGCGCGATACGCGCGGCCCGGCCGACCCCCGTGCGGGGCCGGCCGGGCGGTGCATCAGGACGGGCGGTGAGTCAGGCCGGGCGGACGAGCAGGGCGACGGGGTAGCGGGACAGCAGCGTCGCCAGCCGGGGTGCACTGCCGTCGACCGGGGTGTCCGTGATCATGTCGTGCCAGTCCGCGGCACCGTCGGGCAGCGGGAGCACGGTGTCGCCCCAGCCGCCCTTCGCCTCGAGCCCGACCGGCAGCCGGGTCGCGACGGCGACGAGCTTGGGGCTGCGCGTGAACGCCACCGCGTGCTCGGCCGCGTGGCCCTGTGCCGGCACGGCGCGGTAGCCGTGGAAGAGCTCGGGCCGGTACCGCCGCAGCCGCGCCGCCGAGGTCGTGACCAGCAGCTTCGCCGCGCCCTCGGTGGTGGTGTCGTCGATGCCGGGCAGCCAGCCCTCGTCGAGGCGGGCGAGCAGCCGCTGCCGGGCCGCGAAGTCCACCGGGCGCCGGTTGTCCGGGTCGACCAGGGAGTACTCGAACAGCTCGGTGCCCTGGTAGACGTCCGGCACGCCAGGCCCGGCGAGCTGCAGGATCTTCTGGCCCAGCGAGTTCGACCAGCCGGGCGCGGAGATCCGCTCGACGAACGCGGTGATCTCGGCGACCAGCTCGCCGTCGCCCAGGACCTGCTCGGGCCACGCGGCGATCGCCTCGTCGACCTCGGGCACGGCCTCGACGTGGCTGGTGGCCAGCTTGGCCTCCTTCGAGGCCTTGCCGAGGTAGGCGGCCAGCCGGTCCGCCGGGATCGGCCAGGCGCCCACCACGCTCTGCCAGGCCAGCAGCTCGAGCGAGCGCTCCGGCAGCGGGTGCCGGGCCGACCAGCGGCGCACCCGCTCGACCCACTCGCCGGGGATCTCGGCGAGCACGGCCAGCCGCGCCCGGACGTCCTCGGATCGCTTGGTGTCGTGCGTCGACAGCGTGGTCATGGTGCGCGGCCAGCCCGCCTCACGGGCCGACAGCGCCGCGTGGAAGGCGGCGGGGGAGAGGCCGAACCGGCCCGGGTCGCCGCCGACCTCGTTGAGCGCGACGAGCCGGTTGTACCGGTAGAACGCGGTGTCCTCGACGCCCTTGGCCATGACCATGCCGGAGGTCTGCTGCACGCGGGTGGCGAGCAGGCCCTCCGGGTCGGCGAGCATCGCCGCGTGGACGGCCTCGAGGATCGGGGCGAGGTCCGGCCGGTGCGCCCGGGCCACCGCGACCGCGGTGTCGAGCGCCTCCCGGCCCTCGGGCAGGTAGCTGCGGTAGACCGGGAAGCCGCAGAGGAACTCGGCGACGGCCTCGCGGACGCGGTCCGCGGCCGGGCCCGGCTCCTCCTCGGTCGACGGCGCGGCCTCGGGCACCGGGACGAGCGCGGCGATCCGCCGCACCTCGGCGGCCAGGATCGTGTCGGCGACCTCCCGCCGGCCCTGGTGCTCGACCGCGTGCGAGGAGACCTTGACGCCGGTGTGCTCGGCCGTGAACTGGGTGAGCAGGCCCGCGCCCGAGGGGTCGACGAACACGCCCTGGACGTCCGCGAGCGCCTCGTAGCCCGAGGTCCCGTCGACCGGCCAGGAGACCGGCAGCTCCTCGCCGAGGTGCAGGATCTTCTCCACCAGCAGCCACCGGTCCGGCCCGATCGCCTCGCGCAGCCGGCGCGCGTAGCCGCCGGGGTCGGAGAGCCCGTCCGGGTGGTCGACGCGGAGCCCGATGATCGTGGGCTCCTCCTCCAGCCAGCGCAGGATCTCGCGGTGCGTGTCGGCGAAGACCTCGGGCAGCTCGACGCGTACCGCGGCCAGCGTGGACACGTCGAAGAACCGCCGGTAGGTCAGCTCCGCCGCGCCGCGCTTCCACGACACGAGCCGGTAGTGCTGCCGCTCGTGGACCTCGGCGACCGACCCGTGGTCCGTGCCGGGCGCCAGGGGGAAGGCGTGCTCGTAGTAGCGCAGCTCGCCGTCCTGCACCGCGAGCTCCGACAAGGCCTTGGCCTCGTCGGCGTCGAGGATCGGCAGCAGCAGCGGGCCGGCGGACCAGTCGATGTCGAAGTGCCCGGCCCACCGGGAGCCCTGACCGTGCTTCAGGACGTCCCACCACCACGGGTTGGCCTTCGGCGCCTCGACGCCGACGTGGTTGGGCACCACGTCGAGCAGCATCGTCAGGTTCGCCTCGCGCAGCCGGGCCAGCAGGGCGTGCAGCCCCTCCGGCCCGCCGCGCTCGGCGGAGATCCGGGTCGGGTCGACGACGTCGTACCCGTGGTTGGAACCGGCACCCGACTCGAGCAGCGGCGACGCGTACAGCGTGGCGACCCCGAGCCGCTCCAGGTACTCGACCAGGCCCTGCGCGTCGGCGAAGGTCTGGTCCTTCGAGAACTGCAGCCGGTACGTGGAGGAGGGGATGGGGCGCGCCATCACGCGGTCCGCTGGAAGACGAGGAGGGAGCGGGCGGGCACGGTGTGCGTGGCGCCGGCCCTGGTCATCGGCGGTTCGGCCGCGACCACGCCCGGGGCGGTCGACAGCGTGACCACCTCGCCCGCCGCCGTGTCGACGACGATGGCCCACTCCTTGCCGTACTCCGCCGTCGGCAGGGTCACCTCGATGTCCTCCCAGTGGGCGTTGAACGCCAGCAGGAACGAGTCGTCCGTGACCCGCTCGCCGCGCGGGTCGAGGTCGGAGATGCCCTCGCCGTTGAGGAAGGCGATCACGCACTTGCCGAAGCCGGAGTCCCAGTCGCCCTCGGTCATCTCGGTGCCGTCCGGGGTGAACCAGGCGATGTCGGCCAGCGAGTCCCGGCGGCGCGGCGCGATCGGCCTGCCCTGGAAGAAGCGGCGGCGGCGGAACACCGGGTGCGCGTGCCGCAGCGCCGCGACGCCCGCGGTGAACCCGACGAGCCCGGCGTTCTTGCCGGCCAGCGACCAGTCCACCCAGGCGATGTCGTTGTCCTGGCAGTAGACGTTGTTGTTGCCGCCCTGGGTGCGGCCGAGCTCGTCGCCGTGCAGCAGCATCGGCACGCCCTGGCTCAGCATCAGCGTGGTGATGAAGTTGCGCTGCTGGCGGGCGCGCAGCTCCAGCACCGCCTCGTCGTCCGTGGGGCCCTCGACGCCGCAGTTCCAGGAGCGGTTGTGGCTCTCGCCGTCGTTGCCGCCCTCGCCGTTGGCGTCGTTGTGCTTGTCGTTGTAGGAGACCAGGTCGGCGAGGGTGAACCCGTCGTGCGCGGTGACGAAGTTGATCGACGCGTAGGGCCTGCGGCCGTCCTCCTGGTAGAGGTCGCTCGAGCCGGTCAGGCGCGAGGCGAACTCGCCCAGGGTGCCCGGCTCGCCGCGCCAGAAGTCCCGCACGGTGTCGCGGTACTTGCCGTTCCACTCCGACCACAGCGGCGGGAAGTTACCGACCTGGTACCCGCCGGGACCGACGTCCCACGGCTCCGCGATCAGCTTGACCTGCGAGATCACCGGGTCCTGCTGCACGAGGTCGAAGAACACCGACAGCCGGTCGACGTCGTAGAACTCGCGGGCGAGGGTGGAGGCGAGGTCGAAGCGGAAGCCGTCGACGTGCATCTCCGTGACCCAGTAGCGCAGCGAATCCATGATCAGCTGCAGGGTGTGGGGGTTGCGCACGTTGAGCGAGTTACCCGTGCCCGTGTAGTCCATGTAGTAGCGCGGGTCGTCCTCGACCAGCCGGTAGTAGGCGTGGTTGTCGATGCCGCGCAGGGACAGCGTCGGGCCCATGTCCGAGCCCTCGGCGGTGTGGTTGTAGACGACGTCGAGGATGACCTCGATGCCCGCCTCGTGCAGGTCCCGGACCATCGCCTTGAACTCGTGCACCTGCGAGCCCGGGCGGGACCCGCGCATCGTGTACGCGTGGTGCGGGGCGAGGAAGGCCAAGGTGTTGTAGCCCCAGTAGTTGGAGAGGCCCTTCTCCTGCAGGTGGTGGTCGTTGAGGAACTCGTGCACCGGCATGAGCTCCACCGCCGTGACCCCGAGCCGCTGCAGGTGCTCGATCATCACCGGGTGCGCCAGGCCGGCGTAGGTGCCGCGCAGCTCCTCGGGGATGTCCGGGTGCGCGACCGTGAGCCCGCGGACGTGCGCCTCGTAGATGACGGTCTCGTGGTACGGGATCTTCGGCGGGCGGTCCGAGCCCCAGTCGAAGTACGGGTTGACCACCACGGACTTGGGCACGAACGGCGCCGAGTCCCGGTCGTTGCGCGACAGCGGGTCGCCGAAGTTGTAGCCGAAGACGGCCTCGTCCCACTTGACGGGCCCGTCGATCGCCTTCGCGTACGGGTCGATCAGCAGCTTCTTCGGGTTGCACCGCAGGCCCTGCGCCGGGTCGTACGGCCCGTGCACCCGGTAGCCGTACCGCTGCCCGGGCTCGACGGTCGGCAGGTAGGCGTGCCAGACGAAGCCGTCGACCTCGGTGAGGGGGACCTTCGTCTCCTTGCCCCGCGGGCTGAACAGGCAGAGCTCGACCTTCTCGGCGGCCTCGGAGAACAAGGCGAAGTTCGTCCCGGCCCCGTCGTAGCTCGCACCCAGCGGGTACGGGTTGCCCGGCCACGGACGCATGCGATCCCTACTTCCCGGCGGGTGCCCGCCGACCGTCTCGGTTGTCGTTCGGTGGTGGAGGAACCCGGCAACGCTACCGGGGGCGTGGGTCAGGACTCGGCGAGCCGCGCGGGGAAGCCGCCCGTCGCGACGGGGCTCCACCGGGTGGGTGTGACGCGGATCAACGCCTTGCCCTGGTCCCGCATCGCCTGCCGGTACTCGTCCCAGTCCGGGTGCTCGCCGGAGAGGGCGCGGAAGTAGTCGACCAGCGGCTCGACGGCCTCCGGCAACGTGATCAGCTCGGCGTCCCCGTCGACCTGGACCCACGGGCCGTTGAACTCGTCCGACAGCACGATCACGGAGGCGGTGCCGGTGCGGGCGACGTTGCGCGCCTTGGCCCGCTCCGGGTAGGTCGACACCACGATCCGGCCCTCCGCGTCGACGCCCGCGGTGACCGGGGAACCCTGGACCCCGCCGTCCGACCGGGTGGTGAGCAGGACGACCTTGTGCCGCGGGCGGAGGAACTCGAGGAGCTCCTCGCGCTCGACGGGTGTGTTCGTGGCGATCGTGCGGGGCATGGCGGGAACTCTAGGAGAGCGGACGGACGACCGCCCCCGGTACGGCCGCGGGCCGGTAGGGTCCGCCGTGATGAGCACCGTGTTCACGAAGATCATCGACGGCGAGCTGCCCGGCCGGTTCGTCTGGTCGGACGAGCGCTGCGCCGGGTTCCTGTCGATCAACCCGCTCGGGCCGGGCCACACGCTGGTCGTGCCGCGCGAGGAGGTCGACCACTGGGTCGACGCCGACCCGGACCTGGTCGCGCACCTCACCGGCGTCTCGCACACGATCGCCAAGGCGGTCGAGGCGATCTGGCAGCCGCCGCGCGTCGGCTTCCTGGTGGCCGGGTTCGAGGTCCCGCACCTGCACCTGCACGTGTTCCCGGCGTGGGACATGGCGGCGTTCGACTTCGCCAACGCCGCGAAGTCGGTCGACGACGCCGAGCAGGACGGGATCGCCGAGCGGCTGCGCACCACCCTGCGCGAGGCCGGTCACGGCGACCGCGTGGCCACCACCGGAAAGCTCTAGGCGTGCGGCTGGTCCTGGTCCGGCACGGGCTGCCGGACCGGGTCGACGGTGCGCCCGAGGCTCGGGTCCGGGCCGATCCCGCGCTGACGGAGCTGGGCCTGCGGCAGGCCGAGCGGGTGGTCGGCGCGCTGGCCGGCGAGCCGGTCGACGCCGTCTACGCGAGCACCATGACTCGGGCGCGGCAGACCGCCGAGCCGCTCGCCCGGGCCCGCGGTCTCGCGGTCCGCACCGTGCACGACCTGCGCGAGTACGACGCGGACGAGCAGCAGTACCTGCCGGTGCACCTGCTGGCCCGGGAGAACCCCGAGGAGTGGCGGCGGATGGTCGAGGGCCACCTGCCGGAGCACGTCGACGTCCCGGCCTTCCGGGCGCGGGTCGTCGCGGCGCTGGAGGAGGTCGTCGCCGCGCACCCGGGCCGGGAGACCGCGGTGGTCTTCGCGCACGCCGGCGTGATCAACGTCTACCTGGGCCACCTGCTCGGGATCGAGCGGCCGCTGCCGTTCCCGCTCGACTACACCGGCCTGACCAGGGTCGTCGCCCGGCGGGACGGGGTCCGCAGGCCGTGGACGGTCAACGAGCTCGCCCACGTCGCCGACCTGCTCGAACCGGCCGCCCGCACGTGACCGCGGCGTCACGCCCGGTGTCCGGCGGGCCCCGTGCTGGCCACCGCTCGTAGAGTGGCGGACGTGAGCGTGCAGCCATCCTCCGTTCTGTCGTCGATCCGGGGCCCGGCCGACCTCAGGCGGCTCGGCCCCGACGCGCTGGCCGGGCTGGCGTCGGAGGTCAGGGACTTCCTGGTCAGCGCGGTGTCCCGGACAGGCGGGCACCTCGGCCCGAACCTCGGCGTGATCGAGCTGACCATCGCGGTCCACCGGGTGTTCGACTCCCCGCGGGACACCCTGATCTGGGACACCGGGCACCAGGCCTACGTCCACAAGCTGCTCACCGGCCGCCAGGAGGGCTGGGACCGGCTGAAGAAGACGGGCGGGCTGTCCGGCTACCCGAGCCGGACCGAGAGCGTGCACGACCACGTGGAGTCCAGCCACGCGTCGTCGTCGCTGTCGTGGGCGGACGGGCTCGCCCGCGCCTACTCGCTCACCGGCCAGCAGCGGCACGTCGTGGCCGTGATCGGCGACGGCGCGCTGACCGGCGGCATGGCCTGGGAGGCGTTGAACAACATCGCCGCGGCGCGGGACCGCAACGTCGTGGTCGTGGTCAACGACAACGGCCGCTCCTACGCGCCCACGATCGGCGGCCTCGCCGACCGGCTCGCCACGCTCCGGCTGCAGCCGGGCTACGAGAAGCTGCTCGAGGCCGGCAAGCACACGCTGCGCGGCACGCCGGTCGTCGGCCCCGCGGTCTACGCCGGGCTGCACGCGCTCAAGGCCGGCCTCAAGGACGCGATCAGCCCGCAGGAGCTGTTCGCCGACCTCGGCCTCAAGTACTTCGGCCCGGTCGACGGGCACGACGTCGCCGCCATGGAATCCGCGCTGCGCCGCGCCCGGCACTTCGGCGGCCCGGTCGTGGTGCACGCGGTGACCCGCAAGGGCAACGGCTACGCCCCGGCCGAGAACGACGAGGCCGAGCAGATGCACAGCCCGTCGGCGTTCGACCCGGAGACGGGCCTGCCGACCGGCCCCAAGACCACCGGCTGGACCAGCGTGTTCGCCGACGAGCTGGTCCGCCTCGGCGCCGAGCGGCCGGATCTCGTCGCGATCACCGCGGCGATGCTGGGCCCGACCGGGCTGGCGAAGTTCCAGCAGGAGTTCCCGGATCGCTGCGTCGACGTCGGGATCGCCGAGCAGCACGCGCTCACCTCGGCGGCCGGTCTCGCCCGCGGCGGGATGCACCCGGTGGTCGCGGTCTACTCGACCTTCCTCAACCGCGCCTTCGACCAGCTGATGATGGACGTGGCGCTGCACCGCGAGGCCGTCACCCTGGTGCTCGACCGGGCCGGTGTGACCGGCAACGACGGGCCCTCGCACAACGGCATGTGGGACCTGTCGATCCTCGGCGTGGTACCGGGCATCCGGGTCGCCGCCCCGCGCGACGCGGCCACGCTGCGCGAGGAGCTGGGCGAGGCCGTCGCCGTGGCCGACGGGCCCACCGCCCTGCGGTTCCCGAAGGGGCCGGTCATCGAGTCGGTCCCGGCGGTGCGCCGGGCCGGCACCGTCGACGTGCTGCGCGAGGGCCGGGTCAACGGGACCGAGCCGTCCGTGCTGATGGTGTGCGTGGGCGCGTTCGGCGAGCTGGGTGTGGAGGCCGCGGAGCGGCTCGCCCGGCAAGGCGTGTCCGTCACCGTCGTCGACCCGCGGTGGGTGCTGCCGGTGCCGCCGGAGCTGGTCGAGATGGCGCGGGCGCACCAGCTCGTCGTCACCGTGGCCGACGCCGGCCGGCACGGCGGGTTCGGCTCCGCCCTCGCCGACGCGTTGCGCACCGCCGAGGTCGACGTCCCGCAGCGGGACGTGGCGCTGCCGCAGGAGTTCCTCGAGCACGGCGCCCGGTCGGACGTGCTGGCCGCCGTCGGGCTCACCGCGCAGGACGTCGCCCGCCGGGTCACCGAGTGGGCCGTGAAGGTGCCGGGCTGCCTGCCCGACGGGCCGGTGGTGGAGTCCGCCGGCGCCGCCGTGCCGGAGCCCGGCGAGGTGTCGGGCGAGCAGGCGGGCTGATGCGCGTCCTGGTCGTCGAGGACGAGGCCCCGCTGGCCGAGGCGGTCGCGCGCGGCCTGCGTCGGGAGGGCATGGCGGTCGACGTCGCGCTCGACGGCGACACCGGGCACGAGAAGTCCTCGATCACGCGCTACGACGTCGTCGTGCTGGACCGGGACCTGCCCGGCATGCCCGGCGACGACCTGTGCGCGGCCATCGTGGGCGGGGGCGGCACCACGCGCGTCCTCATGCTCACCGCCAGCGGCACGCTGGAGGACAAGGTCGACGGGCTCTCCCGCGGCGCGGACGACTACCTCGCCAAGCCCTTCGACTTCCCGGAGCTGGTCGCGCGGGTGCGGGCGCTGGGCCGGCGGTCCGCCCCCGCGGTCCCGCCCGTGCTGGTGGCCGGGGACGTGGCCCTGGACCCCGCGCGGCGCACGGTGACCCGCGCGGCGTCGCCCGTCGAGCTGACCCGCAAGGAGTTCGGCGTCCTCGAGGTGCTGATGGGCGCCGGTGGCGCGGTCGTGTCCAGCGAGGAGCTGCTCGAGCGGGTGTGGGACGAGAACGCCGACCCCTTCACCACCACGGTCCGGGTCACGGTCATGACCCTGCGCAAGAAGCTCGGTGAGCCCGGCGTGATCGAGACCGTGGTCGGTGCCGGGTACCGGGTGCCCTCCGCCGGCTGACGGGCGGCCGTAAGGAGGGTGCCGTGCGCACGCGGCTCACGCTGCGGTGGCAGCTGACGCTCCTCGGCACCGCCCTCGTCGCGCTGGTCAGCGCCCTGCTGCTGTGGCTGGGTTGGCTGCTCGTCGGCGGGGTGGCCGCGTCCGTGCCGTCCCTGCCGCCCGGCACCCCGGTCCGCGTCGGGTCCGTCGAGGTCCCGGCCGAGCAGGTCACCGCCGCCGTGCGGGACGCGGCGCGCGCCGAGGTGCTGCACGCCGGACTGATCGCCTTCCCGCTGGTCGTGCTGGCCGCGGGGCTGACGTCATGGGTGCTGGTCGGGCGGGTGCTCGCCCCGCTGCACGACATCACGGCCACCGCCCGGCGGCTGTCGGCGGAGAACCTCGACGCCCGGCTGGACCTGCGCGAGGCCCGCGGCGAGCTGGCCGAGCTCGCCACCACCTTCGACGCGATGCTGGACCGGCTGCAGGGCGCCTTCGAGGTGCAGCGCCGCTTCGTCGCCAACGCCAGCCACGAGCTGCGCACGCCGCTCTCCGTGCTGCGCACCGAGGTCGACGTGACCCTGGCCGACCCGGACGCCGACGTCGCCGAGCTGCGGCGGATGGGCGGGGTGGTCCGGGACGCCACCCGCCGGGCGGACGACCTCGTCTCCGGGCTGCTGCTGCTCGCGCGCACCGAGGCGCTGGGCGGGATCGCCGAACCGGCGCGGCGCCCGGTGGACCTGCGCGACGCCGGGGCGCACGCCGTGCGGGTCACCGCGACCGAGGCGGCCCGCCGCGGCCTGCACGTGCGGACGACGGGTGGCCCGGCGCCGGTGTCCGGCGATCCCGCGCTGCTGGAGCGCGTGGCGGGCAACCTCGTGGAGAACGCCGTGCGGCACAACGTCGACGGCGGCTGGGTGGAGGTGTGCACCGGGCCGATTGACGACGGCGCGGAGCTGCGGGTCTCCTCCAGCGGGCCGGAGATCGACCCGGCGCGGGTGGGGGAGCTGTTCGAGCCCTTCCGGCGCGGCCCGGTGCCCCGCACCGGCGGGACGGCCGGCTCCGGGCTGGGGCTGTCGATCGTGCGGGCCGTGGTGGCGGCGCACGGCGGCGCGGTGCGGGCCGAGCCGGTGCCGGGCGGCGGCCTGACCGTGGTGGTCCGGCTGCCGGCCCTGCTCGGCTGACCGCTCGGCCACCCGCTCAGCTCACGGACTGGATGACCTTCGAGATCCCGCCGTAGATGCCGGCGCGGGCGCCGTCGCGCGCGGCGCGCATCTTGATGCGGCCGGCCTGACCGGCGCCGTGCCAGCCCAGCAACGACTGGCCCCAGCGGCTGCGGGCGAGCCGGGTGGGACCGGCGGCGAGGGCCTGCCGGGCCCACCGCTCGGCGATCTCGTCGTGCCCGTCCCGGTAGGCGAACACGGCGGGCTGGACGTAGGCCAGGCCAGGGTGCAGCCGGGTCATCATCGGCGCGTACTCGGTGAGCATCTTGTCCAGCGCCTCGTACCGCGCGGTGCGGTTCGAGCTGATGCTGCCGGTGCGCATGAGCCGCATGTCGACCAGGTAGCGGCGGATGCCGTAGAAGAGCGGGGTCGACGACCAGGCGCCGATCCGCAGCCACATCTCCAGGTCGACGGCGCTGGCGATGCTGGTGTCGAACACGCCGACCTCGTCGAAGCAGCTGCGGCGCACGAGCAGCGAGCTTCCGTTGTGCGTCGGGTTGTTCTCGGCGAGGAACCGGTCCATGTCGCACGGGCCGGCCGGCTGCCAGCGCGGGCCGACGACCCGGCCGCTCTCCAGCATCACTCGGGTGTGGCAGAAGGTCGCGCCGATCGGGCCCGGCGCGGTGTGCATGGTGTGCAGCTGGCGGCGGAGGAACTCCGGGTGCCAACGGTCGTCGCCGTCGAGGAAGGCGACGAACGGCGCCGTGGTCTCGGCGATGCCGAGGTTGCGGGCCGCGCCGGAGCCCGCGTTGGTGGTGGAGACGAGCCGGATCCGGGCGTCGAGGGCCGCCCGCCCGCGGACGACGTCCGCCGTGTCGTCCGTGGAGCCGTCGTCGACGACGACGTATTCGAAGCGGCCCTCGCTCTGCCGCCTCACCGAGTCGATGGCCTCCCCGATCCACCGCCCGACGTTGTACGCCGGCGTGATCACCGAGACCACCGCTGCATTCTTCGGCACGAATCGGACCCTATCAATGGTGCTGTGCGGGTGCTCCCGCGACCCCATTCACTCTTTCGGGACGCGTGCAGGAGAGTGATTACGGGTAGTCCGTCACGCTTTGTGTTTCCTCGACGTGACGGCGGGACGTCCGCGGGGCTCCGCTATCGTCTCGCAGATGACGTTCGATGCGCGGGTTCTCCTCGCCCGCCGGCTGCGTTTCCTCCCCGACCGGCCCTTCGCCATCGCCAAGCACGCCCTCTTCCAGGGCGAGCTGACCACGCTCCGCAACCCCGTGACCTGGTCACAGCTGCTCGCGGCGAAGAATCTCCGCGAGCAGGACCCGGTGGTCCACCAGACGTCGGACAAATACGCGGTCCGCGAGTACGTCGCGGAGAAGGTAGGCGAGGATTACCTCATTCCGCTGTACCAGGTCGTCGACAATGCGGCGGATCTCGACTTCGACGCGATCCCCGGTCCGTGCGTGATCAAGGGGACACACGGCTGTGACATGACCGTGCTGGTCCCGGACCTGGCCGCGGCCGACCGCGCCGCCATCCGCGAGACGGTCCGGCGGTGGCTCGGCACGGACTTCTACAGGGCGGGCTGGCGCGAGACGCCCTACCGCGGACTCAAGCCCCGCGCGGTCGTCGAACAATTCATCGGCACGCCCACGGGGGACGCGCCGACGGACTACAAGTTCTTCATGTTCGGGGGTGTGCCGGGCATGGTCGTCGTCGACCAGGACCGGTTCACCGGGCACACCTCGACCATGCTGACGCCCGAGTGGCGGCAATACGACATCAGCGGGCGGTTCGCTTTCGCCGAGAAGCTCCCCGAGCAGCCGGCGAACTACGCGGAGATGCTCGACGTCGCGAAGGCACTGAGTGCCGAATTCGCATTCGCCCGGATCGATCTCTACAACGTCGACGGCAAGATCTATTTCGGCGAGATCACCCACAACCCGGGCGGCGGGCTGGTGCGCCTGCAGCCGCGCGAATTCGACCGCGCGCTCGGGGACATGTGGCGCCACGGCACCCCGGTCCCCGAGCGGTTCGTCGCGAAGAACTGAGTCAGGACCGGGTCGGCTCCGGCAGGCTGCGCGGGTCCCGCTGCCCGCGCAGCCACCGGACCACCACCGGCCCGACGGCGAGGGCGAGCACGATCTCGATCACGAGCGTCGCCCAGCCCACCGAGTCCAGCCCCAGCGGCCCGTGCAGCACGACGACGCCGGCGATCAGCAGCACCGACTGCACGAGCTGGATCCAGGCGAGCGGGGCCGTGCGGTTCTCCAGGCGCGTCATGGTCATGTACAGCGACACGACCACCCGCGGGAACACCGAGATCATCAGAAGCTGCAGCAGGAGGGTGGCGTTCTCCCGGTACTGCGTGCCATAGAGCTGCAGCAGCCAGGGCGCCACCAGGGCGATCACCACCGAGGCCGGGAGCACGGTGAGCGCGATGCGGCGCAGCACCGCGCGGGCGTAGCGGTGCGCGTGCGCGGGGTCCCGGGCCGCCTCGGCGACCAGCGACGACGTGATGCCCATCGTCAGCAGGTTCATCGCCGTGAACACCGTCTGCGCCGGGAGGAAGTACGCGCCCTCCTCAGGACCCATCAGCCCCACGATGAGGACCGGCAGGAAGGTCGACGACATCTGGTTGAAGACCTGGCCGGCGTAGTCGCCGGCCATGTACCGGGCGAGCGTCCGGCGGGCCACCGGCTCCTGGTCGGCGCGGGTGGCCGCCACGTGCCGGGGCAGCAGCCTCCGGAAGAGCAGCAGCGTGACCGGGATGATCAGCGCGACCACCGGCAGCGTCCACGAGGTGAACACGCCGTCGCTCACCGCGGTCTGGGCCACGGCGACCAGCAGGATCAGCTTCACGATCCCGTAGATCCCGTTCTCCAGCGGGATCCACAGGGACTCGCGCAGCCCGGTCAGCGCCGCGTCCTGCAGGTTGAACAGCGACCAGATCACGACCGAGGCGACGAACCACAGCCCGAAGGGCCCGGACATGTGGAGCGGGTCGCCCTCGGCCCGGAACAGGTGGCAGTACACCGCCACCCCGCTCGCACCGAGGATCCCCAGCCCGGACGAGACGGCGTAGGACAGCAGGATCAGCCGCGGCGACGCCGTGCCCGCCTTGGGCAGGAACCGGATGAGCGCCTGGCCGAAGTTCAGCTGGGTCAGCACGGACACCAGCAGCATCAGCGAGGTCAGCGCGTTGCCGCGGCCCACCTCGACGTCCGGGTAGGTGCGGGCCGCGACGACCCAGTAGAGCAGCCCGAAGGCGGAGTTCACCGCCGTGTTGAGCATCAGGGCGTAGGTGTTGCGGTACAGCGGGACGGACAGCTCCCGGCGGATCCCGTGGATCCGGCCGCGGAGGCCCGTCGGGGACGGAGCCGGTTCGGTGCCCGGACGTGTCACGTGCGGCCCAGGCGGGCGTTCGGGTTCTCCCGCGCCAGCCGGCCGATGCCCGACCAGGCGAAGCCCGCCCGGCGCACCACGGCCGGGTCGAGCAGGTTCCGGGTGTCGACGACCGTGCGCGCGGCGACCGTCTCCGCCAGCCGGGTCCAGTCCAGCGAGCGGAACTCGGGCCACTCGGTCAGCACGACGACGGCCTCGGCGCCCGCGGCGGCCTCGTAGGGGTCGTCGACGAGGGTGAGCATGCGCGGGTCGAGCGTGCCGGCCGCGGCGGAGCCCACCGGGACGCCCGGGTCGTAGGCCACGAGCTCCGCACCGGCCTGGCGCAGCAGCGCGGCCACGCCGAGGGCGGGGGAGTCCCGCAGGTCGTCCGTGCCGGCCTTGAAGGTGAGCCCGAACAGCGCCAGCCGGGTCTTCGTCAGCGGCCCGCCGCGGCGCCCGGTGACGGCCACCCGGACCTTGTCGACCATCCGCTGGAACTGGCGGGTGTTGGTGTCGATGCTCGCCCGGAGCAGCCGGAACTCGAAGTCGGCCGAGTCGGCGACCTGGAGCAGGGCATGGGTGTCCTTGGGCAGGCACGAACCGCCCCAGCCCGGGCCGGGGGACAGGAAGGCCTGGCCGATCCGGCGGTCGTAGCCCATGCCCTCGGTCACGTCGGCGACGTCCGCGTCGACCCGCTCGCACAGCTCCGCCAGCGCGTTGACGTAGGAGAGCTTCATGGCGAGGAAGCAGTTCGCCGCGTACTTGATCATCTCCGCGCTGGCCGCGTCCGTGAGCACGGTGGGCGCGCCGAGGCGGGCGTAGAGGGCCGCGACGCGCTCGGCGGCGTCCTGCGACGAGTTCGAGCCCACGACGATCCGGTCCGGGTGCAGGAAGTCGTGCACCGCCGAGCCCTCGCGGAGGAACTCGGGGTTGCTGGCGACCTCGACGTCGTCCCGGGCGAGGAGCTCGCTGGTCCGGTCCGCCGTGCCCACCGGCACGGTCGACTTGTTGACGACCACGCAGCCCGGCGGCATGGCCTCGCGGACCTCCTCGACGACGGCCTCGACCGCCGCGAGGTCCGCGACGCCGCCGACGCCCATCGGCGTGGGCACGCAGAGGAACATCACCTCGACCGGGCGGCCCTCGGACTCCAGCTCCTTGAGCGCCTCGGCCGCGCCGACGACGAACGAGAGGCGGCCCGCGGCCAGGCCCTCGGCGACGAGCTCGGCCAGCCCGGGCTCACGGATCGCGATCTCGCCGCGGGAGAGCGCCGCCACCTTCGTCTCGTCGATGTCCGCGCACACCACGCGGTGGCCGAGCGAGGCGAGGCAGGCTCCGGTGGTCAGACCGACATAGCCGGTCCCGACCACGGCGACCGTTCGTGCGAACAAGCTGAGTCCCCCTGATGTCCGTGTCCGACGGCGACACTCCGTCCAACGACCGGGAGGCCGCGTGCGACACGATCGACCGTAGACCAGCCTGCCCGTCGCGGAACGCACAGGTCCGGCCGTCACGGGAGGGTCACCGAGGTCCCCCGCAATCGTCCGAACGAGTGCCTTGCTACGTTCGCGCCCCGGACGCCCGGCGTTAACCCGCCACGTGTTGGACTCCGGCGGACGAGGGGGAGGCACGAGATGAAGGTGCTCTGCGTCGGCGGCGGGCCCGCCGGCCTGTACTCGGCGATCCTGACCAAGCTGGCCGATCCGTCGGCCGAGGTCGAGGTGCTGGAACGCAACGCGCCCGGCGCCACCCACGGGTGGGGGATCACGTTCGGCGAGGACCTCCTCGACGACCTCTACCGGCACGACGCCGAGAGCGGCCGGGCCATCCGGGACGCGGCGATCCTGTGGGGCGACCAGGTCGTCCGGATCGGCGGGCGGCCGCCCGTGCACATCGGCGGCAAGTACGGCTTCTCGATGGGCCGCGCCGCGCTGCTGGAGATCCTCGCCGCACGGGCCGCGGAGCTCGGCGTCACGATCCGCTGGGAGACCGAGCTGCCCGAGGACCGGGTGGCCGACCTCGGCTCCGAGGCCCACCTCGTGATCGCCGCCGACGGCGCGGGCAGCCGGGTCCGCGGGGCGCACGACTTCGGCACCGCGGTGACCACCGGCCGCAACCGGTACATCTGGCTCGGCACCTCGCGGTACCTCGAGCGGTTCACCTTCGCCTTCGAGCGCACGCACGCGGGCTGGCTGTGGTTCTACGCCTACCCGTCGACCGGCGGGACCAGCACCTGCATCGTCGAGTGCAGCCCGGAGACGTGGACCGGGCTCGGCCTGGACACCGCCGACGTCGACGACGGCGTCGCGCGCGTCGCCGAGATCTTCGCCGAGCCGCTCGGCGGCGAGCCGCTGATGCGCCCGCCGGGCCGCGTGGGCAGCTCCGGCACCGCCGCGCCCTGGCCGACCTTCCGGCACCTGCGCAACGCCACCTGGCGCCGCGACAACGTGGTGCTGATGGGCGACGCCGCGCACACCACGCACTTCGGCATCGGCTCGGGCACCGTGCTGGCCGTGCAGGACGCCGTCCGGCTCGCCGAGTCCCTGAAGCTGTTCGCCGACGACCTGCCGGGCGCCATCGCCGGCTACGACGCGCTGCGCCGTGCCGAGGTCGGCCGGGTGCAGGAGCAGGCCCTGCGCAACATGCACTGGTTCGAGGAGGTCGACCGGTACCTGGACAGCCAGGACCCGGTCCGCTTCGCCTACACCCTCCTCGACCGCCGCGGCGACCACCCCGAGGCCTGGCGCTACCAGCTGCACAAGGCCACCCAGGTCGACGGCCTGCGCAAGGTGCGCAAGGGCGTCACCACCGTGCGCCGCACCGTCCGCGCGGTGAAGCGCGGGGAGCGCGTGGGGATCTGACCCCCGAGGTGGCTCCACGATCGGCGCCGGTCCAGTAGCGTCCCCGTCACGGAGGGCAACGACGGCGGGTGGTCGGAGGCGCGGACAGGTGTTCGGTCCTGCAGACGACGGCGGCGGCCCGCGGCCACACCGGGTCGCCGAGGTCATCGCCCGGGGCCCGGACGGCCGTAGCCGGCGTGGCTCGGGCTACCGGCTGTCCACGACGTCAGTCCTGACGGCGGCCCACACCGTGGCGGGTGCGTCGTCGGTGACCGTTCGGTTCGACGCCGACCGCGCCGGCGAGTGGACGAGCGAGGCTCGCGAGGTCGTACTCGACGGCGTGGCGGACCTGGCGGCGATCGTGATCGCCCCTCCTGCGGGCGGCCGCGGCGTCGACGGCGTGCCGGAGGTCGACGAGCCCGTTCTCGGCAGGGTGGGCGACAGCGCCGCGGTCCTGGCGGCCGTCGCCGTCGGCTTCCCCCGGTTCAAGGCCCGCCCGTACCGACCGGACGCTGCCCACGCCGGGTTCTACCGCGACTCCCACCAGATCGACGCGACCATCGCGGTGTTGTCGAACCGCCGCGAGAACACCCTGGAGATCACCGTCGCGCCGCCCGAGAGGGACCCGGACCCGGCGGTCTCCCCCTGGGAGGGGATGTCCGGCGCCGCGGTCTGGGCGGGTGGCTGTCTCGTCGGGGTGCTGACCGCCCACCACCGCTCCGACGGCCTCGGGCGGCTCACGGCCACCCGCATCGACGCCGCCGAGCGGGGCGGGCGCTTCGCGGCCGCCGTCGGCCTGCCGGCGGATCCCGCCGGCCTCCCGGACGTCGTGCCTCCGCCGACCGCCGCGCTCGCCGCGACGGCATACCGGCTCCAGGTCGTCGACATCGCACCCCCGAGCCTGCGGGACCGGGAGCCGGAGCTGGCCGAGCTCGCGCGTTTCTGCTCCGGCCCCGAGCCGTACGTCTGGTGGCAGGGGGAGCCGTGGGCCGGGAAGACGGCGCTGATGGCCTGGTTCGCCCTGCACCCGCCCGCCGGGGTCGACGTCGTGTCGTTCTTCGTCGTCGGAGGTCTCGCGGGCCAGTCCGACAGCGAGGCGTTCCTCGAGGCGTGCGCCGAGCAGCTGACGGTCCTCGCGCACCGCCCGCCCGGTGCACCCGCCACGACGGCGGCCCGGCAGGGCCGGCTGCTCGAGCTGATCTCGGCCGCGGTGGCCCGCAGCCGAGCAGCCGGGCGTCGCCTGGTCCTGGTCGTGGACGGGCTCGACGAGGACACCGGCCCGGGCACGCACCAGCGGAGCATCGCGTCGTTGCTACCGCGACGACCCGTGCCCGGCCTCCGCATCGTGGTGACGAGCAGGCCCGACCCGGAACTGCCGTCGGACGTCCCCGTGGATCATCCGCTGCGCGGGTGCGTACCCCGCGGGATCCCCGCCCTCCGCGGCGGCCGGGACGAGGCGGCGTACGCCTTGCGGGAACTCGAGCAGCAGCTCCTCGCCGGCAGTCTGCACCAGGATCTCCTCGGTCTGATCGCGGCCGCCCGGGGTGGGCTCAGCCTCGACGATCTGGTCGCGCTGTCCGGCTGGCCGTCCGACGAGGTCCGGGCACTCCTGCGGGGTGCGCTGGGCCGGACGGTTCGGAGCCGGGTCCGGCGACTGCCCGGGTCGGCGGGCGCGGCCGGCACGAGCCGCGGCTACCTCTTCGCCCACGAGACGCTGCGGCGGGCCGCGGAGCACATGGTCGGTCCCCGGGTGGACGGGTTCCGCGCGCGGCTGCACGACTGGGCCGAGAGCTACCGGGCACGGGGGTGGCCGGCGAGCACGCCGACCTATCTCCTGCGTGACTACGCGCGGATGCTCGCCGCGGTCGGCGACCACGACCGGCTCGTCGCGCTCGCGGGCGACCGGGACCGGCACCTGCGCCTCCGCGCGGTCACCGGTGGCGATGCCCTCGCGCTCGACGAGATCGCCGTGGCGCGGACCGCTGCTGCGAACGAGAGCCCGCCCGACCTCGTCGCGCTGACGACGCTGGCCCTCCGCTGGGAGGACCTCGTGCACAGCAACGCCTCGGTCCCGGTCGGGCTGCCGGCCGTGTGGGCGACGCTCGGCGATGCCGCCCGGGCGGAGTCACTGGCGCGCAGCGCCGTGGGCGTCGCACGTCAGGCCGAGGCCCTGGCCCTGGCCTCACTGGCGGCCGGGCGTGCGGGGTACCTGCCGGAGGCGGAGGTCCTGGTCGCGGCCATCGAGAACCTCGACCGGCGCGACGAAGCCGTGGCCGCGCTCCTCGCGCAGTCCGGCTCGGTCGACGTCCGGCGCGCGCGCCGGATGGTGGACACCCTGATGTCCGACGAGGCGCGGTCGTCGCTCACCCGGGCACGCCTCGACCTCGCCACCGCCGACGATGCCGCCGCACTGGTCGCCGGATCGCTCGCCGGCGGCACGCCGACGCCCCTGGAGCTCGCGACGGCCCTGGCCGGAGCCGGGCGGCACGAGGAGGTCCGCGCGGTGCTCCCCGCGCTGCCCAAGGGACGGAACGGGGCCGAAGCGCATCGTCGTGTGGCGGTGCTCCTGGCCCGCTCGGGTGCGTCCGAGGCCGCCGAGGACGTCGTCCTCCGGATACGTGCGCCCCTGCTGAGGGCCAGGGCCCTGGTCGAGGTGCTCGGCGCGGGCGGCGCCCTCTCCGAGCGGTCCGACCGGCTCGCGGACGCGCTCTGCGCGGCGGCACACGATGCTCCGGACCCGGCCGCCTCCTACCGGATCCTGCTCGACGCGGCCGTGCATGCGGTCGAGGTGGGGCGCGTCGAACAGGGGAGGAAGCTGGCCCGTGCCGCGGAGGACGTCATGGAGGGGGTCGCGGGCGAGGCCGGTGCAGGGGCCACCGACCCGGGAGGCGTCGCGGTCGCCCGAGCCGTCGCACGAGAGTGGCCGGCGGCCCTGGACCTGCTCGGGCGCTGCGGACACCGGGCCCGCCCCGCCGCGGCACGGACGATGGCGCTCGTCGCGGAGGCCGCAGGCGACCGGGGCATCGTGGCGTCGCTGGTCAGGGGGACGCCGAGCGCGGCGGACCGGGCCGAACTGCTGACCGACGTGGCGCAGTCCGTCGCCGTCCGGGGCGATCGCGACCGGACGGCCGAACTGGTTGCGGAGGTCGAGCGTGTCGCCCGCGGGATCGGGGACCCGAAGCAGCTCTCGGCAGCCGCGGAGGGAGTGATCGACGGGCTTCTCACCGCGGGTCGCCTCGCCGAGGCCGAGAGCCTGGCCGCGCGCGCGGTGCACGGGCCGCTCCGTGAGTCCGCGCTCGGGCGGGTCGCGCTCGCCCTCGTCAGGTCGGGTCGCCACCGGCGGGCGGAGTCGATCGCGCGGACACTGCCCGCGCCGCAACGCGCACGGGTCACGGTCGCGCTCGCCCGACATCTGATCGCCGCGGGAGCCGCGACGGAGGCGGCGCACGCGATGGAGTCCGGTCTTCGGCTCGTCGACGACGTCGACGACGCCTTCACCCGGGTCGTGCTCCTGGCCGGCCTCGCGGTGGCATTCCCGCCGGGGTGCTCCGACGCGACACCGCACCTCGAGCGGGCCGAGGCGGAGGCGGAGGCACTGGACCGTCCCGAGCGGCGAGCGCGGGCGCTCTCGGTCGTCGCCGCGGCGGTCCGCGCCGCTGCACCCGATCCGACGGACGGCTCGCCGCAGCGCCCGGACCTCGACAGCCGCGCCGCCGGCGCGCTGGAGGCCCTGCCCGAGCCCGCTCGCACCCGGTCACGGGCATGGCTGACCGACACGCTCGCCCGAGAGGGACACGTGGAGTCGGCGCGTGCGCACGCCACGCTCGTCCGGGATCCGGCGAGCCGCGTCCGAGCGGAGTGCGCGCTCGCGGCCGCAGCCCGGACGGAGTACGCGGAGGCGGTCAGGCGGCTCGGTGGCGTGCGGACGCTGATCGGATCGCTCGACGGCGACGAGGCTCGGGCGACGGCCCTCGTGCGCCTCGCGGAGACGGGGTGCACCGTCCTCGGGAGCGCGGTCGGGCAGCCGGGCGGCGCGGCGGCGGAGGCCGCGGCCTGGGTCGTCGGGCCGGTCGCGGACCTGCTGTCCGGCCCGTTCTGGGCCCGTGCCGCACCGGCGCTGGCCCGGGCGTGCCCGGAGGCGTTCTCCCTGATCCACGGATGGGTCGAGACGCACTCCGGCGCGCCTGGCGGCAGCCCCGCGCCGAGTCAATGAGGCCCGCCCGAGTTCCGAGCGGCTCGGCCCCCGTCGAAATCGGGTGGAGGCCCTACCTCGGATCGGAATAGCGGCGGGGAGGGTGACACGCAACTGAATTGGCGCTAATGTCCGAGCCCGATGTCCGATGCGCCGGGAAGGAGTCTGAGCGTGATGTCCGCCAACAGTGTTTCGCTCGCCGGCTACTTCCATGGTCGAGGCGTTCGGCCCATGGCCACCGCGGCGTGGTGCCCGTCGGTCCTGCGGGACCCGACCGGCCTCGCCGCCGTCAGGCCTGCCGACCTTCGTGACCAGGAGGGTGCCGCCGTTCGCGGCTACTTCCGGCGACCTCGCATCGGGATGGGCTCACTGCCGTAAGAAGCAGTCTCCGTCCGACATCGGGTCGCCCGATCCCGCGGACGGTGTTCTCGCTATCCTCCGGTTCCGTCGGGAGACGATTCTCGTGTACCCGGTCGCCCTCGGCGCCTGTTGTCGAGTCATGCCCTGAAACCGATTGATTCCCAATGACGGAGGATTTCGTGGCGCTGGACCTCGCCGAGGTGATCGCCGAGCTGCGGACCGAACTCGCCGATGCCATCGACAAAGGCCGGAACGAGGCGCTCCGCTTCGAGGTCGGTCCGGTGGAGCTCGAGCTCACCGTCGCGGTCGAGAAGTCCGGCACCACCGGAGGCAAGGTCAAGTTCTGGGTCGTCGAGGCGGGCGTCGACGGGAAGCTCGCGTCGACCACCACCCAGAAGGTCAAGGTCACGCTCACGCCCAGGCAGTCGGGCGTGCCCGGCCCGCCCGAGGTCTCGGGCTCCGAGCTGCCCGGCGAGCGCTGATCGGCGCGAGCCACGGCGCGACCGGCTCCTAGGGCTCCTGACGGGGCGAGAGCGCCTTCTCGAGCACCGGGGCGGTGAGCGCGATCTGCCAGTTCCGCGCGCCGCCCCGCTCGAGGAAGGCGGGCACGTCGCCGTCGGCGGGCGGGGTCCAGCAGAGCCGGCGGAGCAGGTCCGGCTGGAGCAGGTTCTCCACCGGCACCGACCAGCGCTCCGACAGCTCGGACAGACCCGTGCGGGCGGCGGAGAGCCGGGCGGCGGCGGCCGGGTCGCGGTCGGCCCAGCGGGACACCGGGGGCGGACCGTCGGTGGCCGCGGCGGGGCGGGGCAGCTCGGCGTCGGGCAGGGTCTGCGCGGACCGCAGGGCCCCGAACCAGTACGACTCGAGCCTGCGCTGCGCGCGCCCGCGGAACACCGGCAGCTGCGAGAGCGCCTTCGGGGTGGTGGGGGAGGCGACGGCGGCCTCCACGATCGCCGAGTCCGGCAGCACCCGGCCGGGCGCCACGTCCCGCTCGGCGGCCAACCGGTCCCGGGCCTCCCAGAGCGACCGGACGGCGGCGAGCGCCCGCGGCTTGCGCACCTTGTGGATCCCGGAGGTGCGCCGCCACGGGTCGACCCGCGGCGGCGGCGGCCCGGCCGTGCGGACCGCCTCGAACTCCTCGAGAGCCCACTCGAGCTTGCCCTGCTCCTCGAGCAGGGCGGCCAGGGCGTCCCGGAGCTCGACGAGCACCTCGACGTCGAGCGCGGCGTAGACGAGCCAGTCCTCGGGGAGTGGGCGGCGGGACCAGTCCGCGGCCCCGTGGCCCTTCTCCAGCGTGAGCCCGAGCATGCGCTCGGTGAGCGGGCCCAGCCCGACGCGGGGCAGACCCGCCAGCCGGCCCGCGAGCTCGGTGTCGAACAGCCGCGCGGGGTGCAGCCCCGCCTCGGCGAGGCAGGGCAGGTCCTGCGAGGCGGCGTGGAGCACCCACTCGGGGCCGTCCAGGGCCGGCGCGAGGCCGCTCAGGTCGCCGCCGAGCGGAACGGGGTCCACGAGGGCGGTGCCGGAGCCCGCCCGCCGCAGCTGCACCAGGTAGGCGCGCTGCGAGTACCGGAAGCCGGACGCCCGCTCGGCGTCGACGGCGATCGGGCCGCTGCCGGCGGCCAGGGCGGCCGCCGTGTCGGCCAGCGCCGCCGCGTCCCGCACGACCTCGGGGAGCCCGTCGGCAGGATGCAGCAGCGGGGTCGGGGCGTTCCCCTCGGCATCACCGCCCGAGGCGGAACCCGGGACCGATGCCGATCCCGGACCGGACCCGTCCCCGGGCACGGCGGAGGGGCCGGGCGCCCCCGGCCGCGGCGCCGGCGCGCCCCCCCCGCCCGGCGGGCGAGCACTACAAAAAAAAAAACCCCCCCCCCCCCCCCCCCCCCGCCCCCCCCCCCCCCCCCCCCCCCCACCCCCCCCCCCCCCCC
>NZ_JBEZDN010000059.1:0-45717 GCF_040648315.1 Pseudonocardia sp. NPDC049154 | reverse complement strand
CGCAGCTCGACCCGGCCGCCAACTGGTTCGCCTGGGACGCGCAGCGGAAGTTCCTCACCGCGGGCGGAACGCTCGGCGCGATGACCGCGGAGCGTCGACCACCGACTCGGATCCAACGGTAGCCGGATCATGATCGCCAGAGGGTGCGTCGATCGTGCCGAGGGGAACGTCCTTGAACACGCGAAACTCGACGGCTGCTCGGTCAGATACCCGGGAGGTGCTCGCGTCACCATGCAACGCCGGCCACCACGAGGAGCACGGGGAGCCCGTCGCGATCTCGCCCGCGCTGGTGACCGAGCTTACGTCGCCGGCCTGGTCCGGTGTTTCCCGTCGGTAGGGTCGTCGTCCTCGCAATCATCGTCCGCGCGTGCTCGAGACAGGGCTCCCTGCTGCACTCGAGCGCGCCGCGGGCCCCCGAGACGATTGACCGGCCGGCCCCCCACGAAGAGCGAGCCGCACGTGAACCTGCTGACCGCCTTCGGCGAACACGGTGGCCTGCGACGCAGGCGCACCTCGATCGACCACGTCGATCAGAGGTACGACCAGCACGCCGACGAGGTCGGCCCGCGCCTCGGCGCCGCGGTGGCCGCGGCCTGGGTCCGTGGCCGGCCATCGGAGAGACGGCCGACCGCCTCGGCAGGTGCGGTTGCGGACGCCGCCGGCGCGTCCACCACGACACCGAGGCGCTGAGGCACGTGATCATCCCCGGCGGCGCAGACTGCAGCGGGTGGCGAGTGCTCGGAGTCCCACCGATTGGTACCGACACCGTTCCGAGCGCGCGCTCTCGGCCGTGATGATGCCGCTGCCCGGCGGCCCCACCGAGCTCCGGTCGGACTCACTCACCACGCATCGTCTCGTCGTACCGATGCGCCTGGACGAGGCGGTCGACCCGGGCCCCTACGACCTAGAGGAAGGGGTAAGTCGGGCCGTCCTGCGCGGCTTCAGCCGGCCTCGGGGACTACTCACTGTCGCCAGGGTGCTCGACCTGCACGCGAATCTTGGCTGCCAAGCGCAACCGGCATCCCCCCGTGATGACGCGGCATGTCATAGATAGGTAGTCCATCTGCGACGTTCGAGGATCATCGATCGAAGTACCCTCATCACGGGCTCACGACTGCAACCTACGACAACGGGCCGACGCAACGGCCCGAAAGCTGGGTGAGTGCAATCGCGATTGTGTAGCCGTCATAGTCGGGCGCCCATGGCGGAGGGAGGCGCCCATCGAGTTCCGCGAGTCGTGCGGCTGCCGCGACGAGGTACGCTTGACCAACGCCTAGGACGCTCCACCGCGTTCGGCTCGTGAAATCGACATGGTCGACCTGGAAAGCGAACACGGCACCTCTGGATGCTGCTGTTGCCTTCGTAAGGCTGCCGGTGCGGAAGATAACCTCCTCATCTTGCAGCAGGAAGGTAACCGGATGTGCGGCAGGCATCGCACGCTCGGTGTGCACCACCCGACCAAGGTTGACAGTTGCGAGCAGCCGCAGGCAATCGGCCCGCCCGATCAACCTCATGGATGCTTCGCAGTCCGCAGATATGCGAGTCTCCGTCATGACCATTATTCGTCCTGAATATGCAGACTTCGTTTAATGCTCGAAATCGCACGGCGGGGCTCACCTCGGATATGCGGCGCTGATTCGGCACGCAGTGGGACCAAGGCAGCTCCGTCGCGACCATCGCCATTCCGGGAGCCCCCTTCCCCCGTCCCTGTCGGTGGGGTGTCACCTGGCGGCGGGTACAGACTGGGGCGCGGCACCGTTGTTCACTGCATCCGGGGAGAGGTCCTTAAACACAGCGAAGCTCGACGGCTGCTCACCCAGAACCGGGAAGTGGAACCCGCACTTCGGGCACTGCTCGGCGAGGACCGCCTGCTCCTGGGCCAGCTCGTAGGCCTTATCCTGCAGCTCGTTACAGCACGGACAGATTCGCAGGAGACGAGTCCCGACCAACTCGAAGTTGGTGATGATGTCTTCCATGATCGCGCCGTTCGCGGCCCACGCCTTGGCGTGCTTGTGATAGGTGTCCATGTGCCAGTCGTAGAGCGCTTCCTTGCTCGCCCAGAAGCTGCACTCGTTGAACCACGTCGGGTCGTCCGGGTGCTCCCACCAGGTGAGGTGCAAGAAGCCGGGCAGCTTCATCAGGTGATGGCGGGTGTCGCCGAAGACGACTTTGAACTTCTCGTAGGCGTCCGGGCTGGAGAAACGCACGCGCTGCATGCTCAGGTAGATAGGCACAGGTCAACTCCTGTTCGGGCGGAACCGGCCGCGGCCGGGCGGTCAACAGGTCGTGGGCGCAGTGCTGGCTCTCGTCGTTGCCGCTTGAGCGACTACGCTCGTCCCGACCTGTTGGCTCCTGACGCTAGCCAAGAGTGACGGGTCCACCAGAGCCAATCGCGGGACAGCTGGAGGAGCCACGTGTCATCTGCGCGAAATACAGCTGCTCGCGGCAGGGCCAATTCAAGGTCGGCCGCGGTCCCGGCGTACAAGGCCCTCTACGAGCAGCTCCGCTCTGGCATCCTCACCGGGCAGCTTGCGGCAGGGACCCGGTTGCCTCCCAGCCGTACTCTGGCCACCGAGACTGGTCTGTCGCGCAACACCGTTCTTGCCGCGTTCGAACAGCTCCAGGCAGAGGGCTACATCATCGGCCGTCAAGGCTCGGGGACCTACGTCGCCGACCTGTTGCCCGAGCAGCTGCTTGCCACCTCGGAGCCGCCGAATCGGTTGGCCGCCGCCTCACCGCCGTCGGCAGTCACGACTGCGAAGCTCTCCGCCCGCGGAGAGCGGCTCGCGCTGGCCCGTCGCGTCCCGCTACCCTCGGTGCTGGGGCGTGAGCCGCGGGGCACCTCGTTCCTCATCGGTCTGCCCGCCCTCGACGCCTTTCCGTTCGAGACCTGGGGGAAGCTCTACTGCGAGCGGCTTCGAAAGTCCGGGCCCCGGCTGATGCGGTACGACGATCCGGCCGGCTACCGACCGCTGCGCGAGGCGATCGCCGGCTACATCAGCACGGCGCGCGGCATCCATTGTCTAGCCGACCAGGTCATCGTCACCAGCGGCTCACAGCAGGCCCTCGAGTTCTGTGCCCGGATCTTGCTCGACCCCGGTGATGCAGCGTGGATCGAAGATCCCGGTTACCTCGGGGCCCGTGCGGCGCTGGTCTCGGCCAGCGCTCGGATCATCCCGGTGCCCGTCGACGAGAACGGGCTCGACGTTACGGCGGGACAGGCACTGGAGCCGAACGCTCGCCTGGCCGCGGTCACGCCCTCGCACCAGTTCCCTCTCGGCCACACGATGTCCCTGGAGCGGCGCCTCGCCCTCATCGACTGGGCTGGCCGCAACGACTCCTGGATTGTGGAGGATGACTACGATGCCGAGTTTCGCTACCTCGGCAGGCCGCACGCGGCGCTGATGGCGATCGACTCCCACCAGCGCGTGATCTATGTCGGCACCTTCAGCAAGGTGCTATTCCCGAGCCTGCGACTGGGCTACGTCATCGCACCACCCGACCTGGTCGACGGCTTCCTGGCCGCACATCTGTCGACTGATATGCACGCCCACGTCATCGACCAGGCCGTTGTCGCCGACTTCATCGAGCAGGGCCACTTCGCTCGCCATCTGCGGCGAATGCGAGTGCTACACCGCGAACGTCAACAGCAGCTGGTCCGGCTGGCCGAGCCTCTCAGCGAGAACCTGCGCCTCGCTCCCTCGGACGGCGGCCTGCACCTCGTCGGCTGGCTCGCCGACCACCGCGACGACCGAGCGGTCGCCAAGGCCACGCTGCGGCAAGGGGTGCACGTCTGGCCCTTATCAACCCACTACCTGCGGTCCGAGGCCAAGCCGGCAATTCTGCTCGGCTACGCCGGCACCACGGCCGAGGACATGCGCCGCGGCATCGCCACGTTGTCCGCGGTACTGAGCTGACCGGGCCCAGGTCCGCCGCCTGCGGCGTCGACGTGACCTGTTTTGGTCAGGATCGCCGGACCGCGACGGCCGCGGGAAGTGCGCGCCCTGACGCACAGCACGTGCGCTCGTCGCAGTGTCGCTGAGTTGCTCGGGAGGGCACGAGTCGAGGCGCACGATCGCTGATCCGACTGGCCTCCGCGTCCGAGGACACGCACCCGCTATGCCTTGCCGGCGGCCTGTGCACGCCATGCGCCGGGCGTGAGCCCTCTCTCGCGCTCGAACGCTCTGATGAACACGCCCGCATCCGGGAAGCCGACCTCATGGGCGATGTGGGAGACCGGCCAGCTGGCGTAGCGCGGGTCGGCGAGCAACAGCCTCGACCGTCGAAGTCGCTCTTCGCGGATGAAAGCCGCCGGGCTCGACTCGGCAGCGGCGAAGGCTGGACTAAGCCTCGGGCGGGACCGGTGGTCGCTCGGGCGCGGGCGTGGCGGCGGTTACGGTCGGCGGATGTCGCAGCTCCCCGATCCCGTCCGGGCGCGGTCCTTCGGGGCCAGCGCGGAGGCCCACGCGGCGCACCGCCCCGGCTACCCCGACCCTGCGGTGGACTGGGCCCTCGGCACCGTGCGGGGACGGGTGCTCGACCTGGCCGCGGGGACGGGGAAGCTGACCGCGAGCCTCGTCGGCCGGGTCCGCGAGGTGGTCGCCGTGGAACCCGATCCCGCGATGCTCGCCCTGCTCCGCACGGCCCTGCCCGATGTCGAGGCCCGCGAGGGGACCGCCGAGCGGATCCCGCTCCCGGACTCGTCGGTCGACGCCGTCCTGGTCGGGCAGGCCATCCACTGGTTCGACCCCGACCACGCGTTCCACGAGATCGCCCGGGTGCTGCGGCCGGGCGGGGTGCTCGCCGGGCTGTGGAACGCCGAGGACGGCCGCGTCGAGTGGGTCCGCGGCTACCACGAGGCCCTCGCCGACGGACGACCCGAGCAGGGGGTGCCGCGGGGAGGCGATCGGCCGGACCTCGACGCCGGCCCGGGGTTCGGCCCGGTGCACACGGCCGCCTTCGAGTACCGGCGCGCGACGACCGTCGACGGCCTGGTCGCCACCCTGAGCACGCACTCGTGGGCGCTGGTCAGCACCCCGGCGGACCGGGACGCCGCCTTCGACCGGATGCGCCGCTACCTCGCGTCGCGGCCCGAGGTGCCCGCGGGCGGGTTCGAGCTCCCGATGGTCACCCGGGTCCTGCGGACCGTGAGGCGGTGGTGATCAGCTGCTCACGGAGGCTTCCGCGAAACTCGTCGGCGACCAGGGCGAGCACTGCTAACTTCTCGGAGGCCGTGCGAGAGAACGAGGAGGTGGTACCCGTGGACGCAGTGTCGACAGGGGTGCTCCCCTCCGGGGTCACGGTCGGGCGATAGGTCGTCCGGGAGCGCCGTTCACGCGCACTCCCGAAAGGCACGACCGTGCGATTCACCTCCGAACAGCGCCTTGACGACGGCGTTCTCGAACGCGAATTCACCCTCGACGAGATCCCCGGCATCCTGTGGACGCCCGGATCCGCATCCGCACCGGCCCCGTTGATCCTGCTCGGCCACCCCGGCGGACTGCACAGGATGTACCCCCGACTGGTTGCCCGGGCCCGACACTCCGCGGCGGAAGGCTTCGCCGCGGCCACCATCGAACTCCCCGGGAGTGGTGACCGGCCCCGCTCTGCCGCTGCCGAGGAGGCCCGCGCCGACCTGCGCCGGGCGCTCGAGGCCGGGGAGCCGGTCGACGACGAGGTCGTCGACCGGCTCGTCCTCCCGTTGGTCGAGAGGGCGGTCCCGGAATGGCGGGCTGCCCTCGACGCCCTCCTCTCGCTGCCCGAGATCGGCGGCCCGGTCGGGTACGCGGGAGGGGTGATCGCCATCGGCATCCGGCTGGCGCTGGTCGAGCCGCGCATCTCGGCCGCCCTTCTGTTCGCCGGGAGTCACGTGCCCCGCAGGATGTTCGAGGAGGCCCGGCAGGTCACCATTCCGCTGCAGGTCCTGCTGCAGTGGGACGACGAAGGAAACGACCGGCTGATGGCCCTGGACCTGTTCGACGCCTTCGGCGCCAAGGAGAAGACGCTGCACGCCAATATGGGCGGGCACACCGGCGTTCCCCCGTTCGAGGGGGACGACGGGACCCGCTTCTTCGCCCGGCACCTGAGGTGAGCCCGGACCGTCAGGCCGGCAGCGGAAGGTAGGCGGTGTCGGCGAATGTCGCAACGCTCCCGACCCGATGACGGCCGCAGTGGGGTTGGGGGCGTGCTGCTCGACCAGCGCGAACTCAGCCGCTGAGTCGACCTGACGAGCGGCTGCGCAGCGGCACCACCGAGTGCGGGCAGGCAGGACTCGGCGGCTTCTCAGCCATCAGAGTTCGCACCTTGCCAGAACAGCAGCGGTTCATCCCACCGGTGTCAGTACCGGTGGTGGTCGTCGGCGGGGTGTGCGGCTGCGGTCGATCCAGCTCGGCGGGAGGAACTCGGGTAGGCCGTCGGGCATCCGGATCTCCCAGTGGGAGTGGTGGATGAGCCGGTGGTGGACGGTGCAGAGCATGACCAGGTTGCGCAGGCTCGTCGGGCCGCCGTGTTGCCATTCGCGCACATGATGGATCTCGCACCAGGAGGGTGGGCGGTCGCAGCCGGGGAAGGCGCAGCCGCCGTCGCGGACGGTGACCGCGCGGCGCAGCCCGTCGGGGACGATGCGGCCGATCCGGCCGACGTCGAGCGGGACGCCGGTGCCGTCGAGCACGACCGGGATGACCCCAGCGTCGCAGGCCAACTGGCGCAGGGTCTGCGGGGTGAGCCGGCCGCCGAACTCCAGGGACGCCGAGGACGCGCGCCGCTCCAGGTCTTCGAGGCGGACGGTGACGGTGAGCTGCGGGCGGCGGCCGCCGGTCTCGGGCAACCGCCCGCGGGACAGCACCTGCACACACACCTCGGCGAGCGCTTCGGCCTGCCGTTCGGCGGTGGTGCGCTGGTCGTCGGTGTCGCGGGGGGCGGCGCCGGCGTCGACCGCGGCGGCGATGGCGTCGAACATCGCCGCGTCGTCGAAGCGGCCGCTCACCTTGCCGCCCGATCTGGTGCGGAAGCGGGAGATGCGGAGTTCGTTGAGCTGCGCGGGCGGGGAGTCGTCGGGCTCGGGCCCGTCCTGGTCGAGGATCTCGATCAGCTGCGTGCCCCAGGTGTGCAGCTCGGAGGGCGTGTAGATCCCGGCTTTGCCGGCGAGCTGGACCTCCGCGCCGGCCCAGGTCTCCGGATCGAGGCGGCGGGCCGGCCCGCTGGCCAGTAGCCGGGCGATGACTTCGACGTGCCGCAGGCCGGCCTCGCCGCAGGCGAACACGGTCGCGGTGGCCGGCAGCCGGGCCGGCGATGCCGTCCCGTCGAGGCCGATCTGGGCGCAGACGTTCTCGGCGGCGAGCACCCGGCGGCGGGCCTCGAAGCGTTCCCAGCCGAGCAGGTCGGCGAGCGCGCCGGTGGGGGAGCGGTAGCCGCGTTCGGCGAACACACCGCGCCGCTGGAGATCGGCGGTGGCGTTGACCACGGCCCGGTCCAGGAAGCGTCGGGCCTCTTCGTAGGCGCGGACCGCGTCGATGACCTCGTCGGCCGTGGCGGTGGGTCCGGCGGCGTCGACCAGCTGCGCGATGGCCTGCTGAAGGCGGTCGCGCCCGGTGCCGACGGCCCCTGTGTCCATGCCCCGATCATACTCGAACCGATGTTCGAAAGATGGGCCATCGTCGCAGGCCAGTGACCGTTCGCCGCGTGGTGACGATGTCTTCCGAGCAGGGACTCGGGTGGCGCGACCGCTCGTCATGCTTCACTCACCGCTCGCTGCGAGAAGATCCACGTCTCGGCCCGCCCGCACAGCAGCCCCGGCCGCGCCCCCGGCGAGAACTCGACCTGGCCCCCGAGACACGACGGGCCTGTACGTACCTCTCCGTATTGGGCGAGCCGCGGGGCGCGCCCACCCTGTCCGGTGCGCCCCGGCCGGCCGACCGGGGCACGGACGCACCACGAGGAGGCGCACCATGCTGGGTGATCGACTGGGCGAGTCCGCCGGCAAGATCACGAGCGTCCGCATCCTCCCCTCGGAGGGGGAGCAGGTCTGGCTCGAGGTGTCCTTCCAGGGCCGCGGGAACCTGCTGGGCCAGGAGATCACGGACACCGGGACCTACCGCCAGACGATCCGGCGCGGCGGGGTCCTCTACGGCGAGGGCCACGTCCTGATGATGTCGCCGGCCGGTGATCTCGTCGACTGGGTCGGCGGTGGCGTGGGCCGGCCGACCGGTCCGGGCTACAAGGCGAGCTACGGCGTCTTCGGTACCGCGCAGACCAGGTCGGAGAAGCTCGGGCGGCTCGGCGAGGTCGCAGACGTGATCGAGTACGAGGTCGAGGAGGACGGGAGCTACCGCTGGACCATGTGGGAGTGGACCGGCGGCGGACTGACCGAGTCGCAGGCCGCGGCGGCCCGGTAGCCGCGAGGACGAGGGCCGGGACGTGTGCGCGTCCCGGCCCGCTCCACGCCTGAGGTGAGGTCACCCGACGTACCCGCACATCTCCCCAGTGGTGGTCACGACGGTCTACGCCGCACTCGACGCTGGCGATCTCGAGCCCCTTCGGTCGCCGGCGGCACGGGCGACGCCGTGACCGCGGGCGTCGGAACGGGTGCGGTCCGCTCGGCCATCCGCCAAGGCAGGTCCTGCGACGGCAGGAGCGGGAGTCGTGACGACCGCGCCGCCGCAGGCGGGCGGTCCTCAGGCCCGCCGGACGACGGCGGCGATCCCGGCGACCAGCGCGAAGAGCGGGAAGACCAGGGAGCTGCTGTAGGGCAGGCCGATCGCCAGGGTGGCGACGAGCGAGGCCCCGGCCAGGACCAGGGCGACGATCCCGACCGCCTTGGGCAGTAGCGCGCCGCGCAGCGACAGCACGCCGGCCGCGGCCATCACGCCCAGCGCGGGCAGGTAGGTGCCGGTGGAGATCTGGTCGGCGAGGACCGCGGCGGTCGCGCTCGCCTCGGTCGTGTACATCGACTGGTCCATGGCGCCCGGGGCACCGCCCGCGGCCACGTACCGCATCAGGACACCGACCGACGTGGTCGCCAGCAGGGCGATCGACGACCAGCGCAGCGCCTCCACCCAGCCCGGACGCGCCGGCGCCGTCGCGGCGGCCCGGCGGCAGAGGCCGAGGGTGAACAGCGTCGTCGCGATCACGGCGACCAGGCCGAGCCCGGCGCCGAGCCGGATCAGCAGCTCCGGGTTCATGTTCTCGACGATGAACGCCCCGGGCTTGACCACCTGGTCGGTGAAGGTTCCGGGGCCCTGCGCGAGGAACGCCGTGGCGCCGCCCGCCGTCAGCGCGGCGACGATGCCGGCCCACCCCCAGCCGGTGGTGCGGGCGGTGGTCGCGGGGGCGGCGAGGGTGCTGGTCATGGCGGGTTCTCCCTGGTCCGGAGGGTGTCTCGGGGTCGTGACCACACTGTCCGAACCGGGACCGCCCACCCAGGGCGCCAACTCTTCGATCTTGTGCGGCCAGCCTTCACCGCCGGGTGGTGGTGGCCTCACCCCGACCGCGGGTCCTCCGGCCCCGCGAGCCGGGTCCGCGGTCCCTGCCGGGGGAGCCCGCACCGCGCCGACGCTGGCCGCCATGACGGACACCGTGTACCCGGTCCGGGTCACCGGGCGGCTCGAGGGCGAGCCGTCGCGCTGGCTGTGGCTGCTCAAGTGGCTGCTGCTCGTGCCGCACGTGATCGTGCTGGCCGTGCTGGTGTTCGCGTGCTGGGTCGTGACGGTGATCGCGTTCGTCGCGATTCTCGTGTCCGGCCGGTACCCGCGGGCGCTCTTCGACTTCTCCGTCGGGGTGCTGCGCTGGGGGTGGCGGGTCGCGTACTACGGCTACGGCGCCAACGGCACCGACCGCTATCCGCCGTTCACGCTCGCCGACCGCCCCGACTACCCGGCCCGGCTGGAGATCGACCCGCCCGAGCGGCTGTCCCGCGGGCTCGTGCTGGTGAAGTGGTGGCTGCTGGCGCTCCCGCACTATCTCGTGCTGTTCTTCCTGGTCGGGGGCGGCGGCACGGTCGTGTGGCGGGTCGGCACCACCGCCCCGACGCAGTTCGACGGCGGCCTGCTGACCGTGCTCGTCCTCGTCGCCGTCCTGGCGCTGCTGGTCACCGGGCGCTACCCGCGCGGGCTGTTCGACCTCGTGGTCGGCTTCGACCGCTGGGTGCTGCGCGTCGCGGCCTACGCGGCCCTGCTGACGGACGCCTATCCGCCCTTCCGCCTCGACCAGGGTGAGACGGAGCCCGCCGTGCCGTCGGACACCACGGCCGAGCCGCCCACGTCGTCGGTCCCGCCGGCGGGAGCGGTCCGATGATGTGGGGGATGTGGGGCATGACGACGATCTGGCTGGTCGCCGTGATCCTCGTGCTGGTCGCTGCCGCCGCGGGGGCCGCCGTGGGCGCGGTCCTCGTGGCACGGCGCGGGATCACCGCCGACGACACCGATCCCGACCGGGCCCGCCGCATCCTCGACGAGCGGCTGGCGGCGGGGGAGATCGACGTCGCCGAGCACGAGCGCATCCGCACGGCCCTCGAGCACCACGAGCACCGCGAGCCCAGCGGCTCCTGACCACCGTCCCGGGGCCCCGGAGCTCACGGGTGCATCAGAACCGACCGCAGCGGGCGGCGCGGTGTGGGCTCGAGCGGTGGCGCGCCCGGCGCCGGGAAGCCCAGCCGGATCACGAGCTGCGGGTGCTCCGCGAGCCTCAGCGCGGCGCGCAGGCCCGCCCGCGCCGCCGGCATCTCGACGGCCTGGCTGAGCGGGTCCGTGGCCAGGCCGCCGCGGGTGGCGGTGAGCAGCACGGCACTGGTCGCCTCCCCGGCCGCCAGCCGCGCCGCGGTGTCGTCCTCCGGCGTCGCCAGCACCATGAGCAGGCCGCCGTCCGGGCCGAGGCCCCGGCCGGGGGACAGCGTGCCGGACGGGAAGCGCTGCAGCTGCGGCTCGTCCCACTGCCCGGTCCGGACGGGCACCGCGGTGGGCGGCACCCCGTCGCCGGCGTCGGCGTAGCGGCGGGTCCACATCAGCAGCTCGGCGAGGTAGCCCGGCTCGTGGCGCTGCTCCCGGGCGGCCCGGCCCAGGACGTCGGTCATCCTGGTGAGGACGGCGGGGTCGGTCACCGGCACCGCCACGACACCGAGGTCGCCGGCGCGTTCGACGAGCGCCGCCACGTGCGGCTCGGGCACGGGCTCCGGGGAGTACCGGCGCCGGTCGGTGTGCCGCCGCGTGAGCTGGCCGAACAGCGCGGCCGCGGCCCGGTCCGGCTGACCCTCGACGAGCCGGACCGTGGCCAGGTGCCAGGTGTGGTCGGGGTCGGGCAGCCGGTCGATCTCGACGGCGCCGCCGAACCCCGCCGCGGCGACCCGCAGGTGGTGGAGGGCCGCGCCGCAGCTGATCACGAGGTCCCGGCGGTCGGGGTCCGTGCCGGACAGGTGCCGCGCGGGATCGGCGTGCAGCTCGACCTCACGCGCGCGCAGCCGCCAGCGCCAGGGCTGGGTGTTGTGCACCGAGGGCGCCCGGAGCGCGAGCTGGACGGCCCGCTCGAGCAGGCCGGCGGCGACGTCCGTGGACATGGCGAGCCCGGTCAGGAGACGACGCGGCCGAGCCGGCGCCCGGCGAAGTCGACGGCGACGCCGTCGGCCCGGGCGGATCCGATGCGGACGCGGGCGAAGTCGTGCACCTGCCCGTTCCCGTCCACGGTCCCGATGCGGACGCCGCTGTCGTCGACGACGATCGCGGCGGAGGTGGTGGGCATGGTCGCTCCTGGGGGCGTCGAGGTGCCGAACGCCTCCACCGTCGTCGAGATCCGCCCTGGTCACCAGGGCCGAACGGAGAGCTCCCGGCGGCCCTCGGTCCCTAGGAGTCCCGGGCGCTCGACGGGTCGTCCGGCTCGGGCACGGCGACGAGCACCGGACACCCCGCGAGCCGGATCGCGGTGCGGGTGGTGGACCCGAGCAGGTGCCGCCGCCCCCGCCCGGCCCCGACGACGAGCAGGCTCGCCCGGTCCGAGCACTCGACCACGGCCTCGTACTTCCGCTCGGGCACCACCCGCAGGGTCGTGGCGACGCCGGGTCGAGAGGCCTCGAGGGTCCGCAGGAGGCGTTCGAGGGCGTCGCGGACCTCGGCGGCCTCGGCGGGGTTGCGGGCCGCGTGGAGGATCTCGAGCCCGACGCGGCGCCGCGCCGCGGCGCGGTGGGCCTGGGTGAGCACGACGACGTCGGCGGCGGGATCCCCCACGGCCGCGACGACCGGGCCGCCCACCGTCCCCGTCCGTGGGACGACCACGACGGGACCGCCGGCCCGCGAGGCGAGGTCCAGGGCGAGCGACCCGACCAGCGCGTCCGTCGGGTGTCCGGTCCCGGCGAGCCCGACGACGAGGAGCCCGCCGAGCCGGCCGGTGTCCCGCGACGTCGCGACGAGGGCGGCGAGCGGTTCGTCCTCCAGCAGGACCGTCCGGGCCTGCACGGACGGGGCGTGCCGGTGGGCGACGGTGTAGGCGCGGGCGAGGATCCGCCACGCGTGGGCGTGCAGGGACCCCGTCGACCCCGCCGCGTAGGGCGCGGCGTGCAGGAGCGTGAGCCCCGCACGGCGGGCGGCGGCCTCGGCGGCCGCCCAGCGGACGGCCCGCAGGCCCGCGTCGGTGCCGTCGACGGCGACCGTGACGCCGTTGCGTTCGGCCGTGGGCCCGGGAAGGGGCTGGGGTGCGGTCATGGGGGCGGTCATCGGTGCTCCTCCCGGGTCGCCGAGGCGTCGTTCCTCCGTGGGAGCCTCCGGCGGGAGCCGTCCGCCGACCAGCGTCCAAGGTCCCGGCGCCCCGGGGTGTTCGTCCCCCGGCGCGGTTCAGCCCGCGGCGCCGGCGATCCTGCCGGTGACCTTGTCCGGGTAGCGCGCCGTGAAGCGGACCGCGACGACGATCGCCACGATCGGGACGACCCAGTTCAGCAGCAGGTCCAGCAGGTACTGGCTGTCGGTCCCGTCGGCCTGCGCGTCGAGCGCGGCGACCGCCACCGAGGCGACGCCCATCACCAGGAGGGCGACGCCCCAGACCGCCGAGATGGTCCGGTTGATCTTCATGAAGGTGGGGGAGCTCCAGTACTCGCGCGGCGTCGACTGCCGGGCGTACTCGGCCGTGAACGGCGAGAACGGCGCGGAGACCAGGATCAGCAGCCCGAGCACCACCCCGACCAGGGGCCGACCCCAGTCGTACAGCCACTGGTCGACCCCCGGGCCGCCCACGAAGCCGACCACCGCCATCACGCCGAAGAGGCCGAGCGAGTACAGGTTCAGCCGGGTGGGGGCGTGCCTGCGGTGCCCGTGGACCAGCGCGATCACGGTCATGGCCACCGCGATCAGCGCGCTCCAGGCGACCCCGTTCGCGGCCAGCCGCGTCGCGATCACGGAGAAGACGATCCAGGGGACGAAGCCCGCGACGATCGAGAGCAGGGTGATCGGGTTCTTGTCGTGCTGCGGGCCGGCGGCGTGCTCGGACATGCGACGGTCCTCCAGGGCTGTGGGAGGTCGATCGGTGGCGGGAGCGTGCCGGTGCCCGCTCCAGAACGACGCCGACGCGGCGTCTCGCCTGGTGGAGGAGCCGTCACGGGCGTACCTGGACCAGGAGGTCGGGGTCGATCGCGAAGTACCCGGTGAACGGCGCTCCCTGGGCGACCAGGAGCGTCAGGGCGATGGCCATGGCGGTGGCGAGGAGCGCCAGGGCGGTCGCGGCCCGGCGCAGCCGGTCGGCCTGGACACAGGCCATGGCGGCGAGCGTCGTCACCGCCACGAGGTACAACGCCGTCAGCCGCAGGGGGTCGATGGACGACGTGCTCAGCACCAGGCGGGTGCGGCGGGCCTCCAGCGCCCGGTCGATCGAGGTCTCGAGGCGGTCCTGGGCCACGCGCTGTCCCTCCGACTGCACGGGCAGGCCGAGGACGATGCCCTGCACCTCGACGAGCAGCGCGGGCGCGAGGGTCAGCGTGGCCCGCCCGTGCCCCATCTCGGGCCACTCGACGGCGACGTAACCGTCGATCTGGTCGCGCAACAGCTGCCGGATCCGGGGCTGCTCGACCGGGAACGCGCCGGTCAGCAGATCGATGTCCCGCAGGGCGCTGGCCTCCTGGCTCACGGCGGCGGCGGCCTTGTCACGGTCGGCCCACACTTCGGCCACGAGGAACCCGACCAGGAGCCCGAAGATGAGCCCGAGCGGGGAGAGCAACCCCGGGCTCAGCGGGCCCACCGCATCGGCGTGCCCGGCCCGGTGCAGGAGGTGGAGCACCAGGAGGATCACGCCCGACGCCAGGTACAGCGCGAGGAAGATCGTCGCGGTCAGCAGCGCGATCGAGGTGTCGACCAGCCACGGGATCACACTGCCCTGCTCGCACGTGATCATGGTGGGATTACCTCGGGGTGCGCCCTTCACGTGGTGGCGCTCGAGGCCCGGTGACGGCGGCACCGCGGCGCCGGTGTCGGCGCCGGCGGGTCACCACCGCGGGATCACGCGGCTGAGCATGCTGATCGTCGCGCCCGGTCCGGCGACGACCTCGTCCATCAGCTCGTGGAGCGGCGACGGGTCCGGCCCGGCCGGGACCTCGCCACCGGCGGCGACGACGATCCGCAGCCGTCGCGTCCGGCGCGTCGAGATCTCGGTCGTCCCGATCCGCAGCCCGTCGAGTGCGGGCCCGGGGACGGGGGCGTCGCGGCTCCGGTCCAGCGCGTCGACGGCCTCCGCCACGGCATCGAGGACCAGCGAGGTCTGCGTCCGCGGCCAGTCGAGGGTCCGCAGCCACTCCCGGAGGAGGGTGCGGACCTGGTCCGACGACGGTGGGGCCGCACCGGGCGGCGTCGTGAGCCGCCACTCCCCGGCGTTCGCCGTCACCGTGAAGCGGGGTCCGGAGGGGAGGTCCGGGATCGCCGCTCGGGTCGGCGCACTGCTCTGTTCCAGCATTCGGCCTGCTCCAGTTGCTGTCGTCTCAACAACCCCGGCCGAACCCTCCGGCCGCCGTGCGTCGGCCGGGTTCCCCGCCCGGCCACCGGCTGAACCTCTCGCGGGTGCGGTTCTGCTCACCCCGCCGGGGACAGCGCCTCCCGGGAGAGGGGCGCGCCGTCGGCGTCGGTCAGGGTGGGCAGCGTCTTCTCGTAGAACTCGGCGAACACCGGCGGCAGGTCCGCACGGATGTCGCCGACCTGCAGCTCGACCTCGTGCACGAGGGTCGCGGAGCCGGCGGTGTGGGCGTACCACTGGAACTTCTCCAGCGTCCCCGCCTTGCGGACCTGCTCGACGACGAGCCCGATCGAGCCCTCCTGCGGCCGCTGCGGCGAGTGCGGGACCCCGGCCGGGAGCAGCCACGACTCGCCCTCCCGGATGTGCACCGTGCGCGGGCCCTCGTCCGTGACCAGGTGGACGTGGATGTCGCCCTTGATCTGGAAGAACCACTCCTCGTAGGGGTCGACGTGGTAGTCCTGGCGCTGGTTCGGCCCGCCGACGACCATCACGATCAGGTCCTGGGCCCCCTCGTGCAGCTGCTTGTTGCCCACCGGTGGCCGCAGCAGGTGGCGGTGCTCGTCGATCCAGCCGTCGAACCGGACGGGCTCGCTGATCTCGGTCATGTGTCCTCTCTCGGTTCGGGGCGGTACGCCACGGCGGAGATCTCGATCAGCAGGTGGGGATGGGGGAGCTGGTGCACGGCGACCGTCGTGCGCGCCGGGCCGGACTCGTCGAAGTACTCGGCGTAGACCGCGTTGTAGCCGCCGAAGTCGTTCATGTTCACCAGGTAGCTGGTGATCGAGACGAGGTCCTCCAGCCCGGCGCCGGCCGCCGCGAGGATCTCGCGGACGTTCTCGATCACGGCGCGGGTCTGGACACGGATGTCCAGCGTCGTGGTGCCGAGCTCGTCGGCCTCGGCGCCCGCGAACGTGCCGTCCGGGAGGCGGCTGCTCGTCCCGGAGACGTAGATCAGGTCGCCGGCGCGGCGGGCGTGCGGGTACCGGCCGCGGGGGCGGGCCCGGCCCGCGACCAGGTAGGCGTCGTCGCTCATGACCGCACCCTCCTCAGCGTGGCCGCCGCGGCGGCCGCGCCGGCGGCTGCGCCCAGCGCGACCGCGCCGGCGACCCGGTCCTGTCGCCGGATCCGTCCGTCGATCTCGGAGTAGGGCAGCGTGGTGAAGGAGACGAGCTCGTAGCGGGAGACGTACCCCGGCACGACCCGCTCCAGCGCGTGCCGGGCCCGCGTGGTCCAGCGGAAGACCGGCGAGTTCACGCGGTCGCTCATCTCGACGAAGTTCTCCAGCGCCATGTCCGCGATCGCCTCGGCGTTGGCCTTGCGCCGCTGCTGGTACCGCGGCAGCGCGACGGCCAGGTCCCCGCCGGCCGCGTCGAGGCACCGGTCGAGCTCCACGCAGTCCTCGAACGCGCAGTTCGCGCCCTGCCCGAAGAACGGGACGATGGCGTGCGCCGCGTCGCCGAGCAGCGCGACCCGGCCCCGCACCCACGGCGCGCAGCGGATCGTGACCAGCGAGCCGACCGGGTTGCGCAGGAAGTCCTCGACGAGCCGCGGCATCAGCGGCACGGCGTCGGGGTACTGCGCGGCGAAGTACGCGGTGACCGTCTCGGGGGTGTCGAGCGCGGCGAACCCGCCGGGCCCCTCCCTCGGCCAGAACAGCGTGCAGGTGAAGGAGCGGTCGGTGTTCGGCAGCGCGATCATCATCGACGACCCGCGCGGCCAGATGTGCAACGAGCCGGGGTCGAGCGCGAAGTCCCCGCCCGGGGCGGGCGGGATCTCCAGCTCCTTGTACCCGTGCGGGAGGAAGTCCTGCCGGAAGTCGAACCCCTCGCTGAACTGCAGCGACCGGCGAACGGCCGACCAGGCGCCGTCGGCCCCGATCACGACGTCGGCGTGTCGCCTGCCGCCCTCGGCGAAGGTCAGCGTGCCGGTGTCCGGGTCGACGGCGGTGAGCCGGTGCTCGAAGTGCAGGGCCACGTCGGCGGTCTTCTCGGCGCAGTCCAGCAGGGCGTGGTTGAGCCGGGCCCGGCCGATCGAGTTGATCGCCCGGGCCCCGTCCGCGGAGTAGGACTGGAACCCCAGCGCGCCCCGGACCGGGTGCAGGGTCCGCCCACGCATCGGGAGGGCCTCGCCCAGGGCCTGGTCGGCGAGCCCGACCCGGTCGAGCGCGTCGAGCCCGCGGGCGGAGATCGCGAGGTTGATCGAGCGGCCGCGCTCGGCGCCGGCGGTGCGGGGGTCCGCGCGCCGCTCGTAGAGGTCGACGGCGATGCCGCGCCGGCCGAGCAGGGCCGCGAGCAGGCAGCCGGCCAGCCCTGCCCCCACCACGGCGACCCGCTCGACGGGTGCGCCCGCCCAGGTCGGATCAGCCATCGCGCCGCTCCCCGGGTCCGGACGGGGTGCCGGACGACGGGGGTCCGGACGACAGGACGGCGGCCAGCGCCGTCGCGGCCCGCCAGGCGTCGTGGTGGGTGCAGTAGAGCGGGACCGGCGCGAACCGGACGACGTCGGGCGGGCGGGCGTCGGCGATCACCCCGTGCTCGTGGCGCAGGCGTGCGCAGACCTCCGCGGCCGTGGTCCCGGCGATGCGGACGGACAGCTGGCAGCCGCGGCGCTCCGGGTCGGCCGGGGTGATCACCCGCGCGGGCAGGTCCGCGCAGACCGTGGTCAGCAGGTCGGCGAGGTAGCCGGTGAGCCGGACGCTGCGCTCCCGCAGGGCCGCGATCCCGACCTCGTCGAACAGGCCCAGGGAGACCAGGACCGGAGCCATCGCGAGGATCGGCGGGTTGGACAGCTGCCACGAGTCGGCCGTGTCGACGGGATCGACGTCGGGGCCCATCGCGAAGCGGGTCGCGGGGTCGGTGCTCCACCAGCCCTGGAGCTTCGGCAGGCCGCGGTCCGCGAGGTGCCGCTCGTGCACGAAGCACCCGGCGACGGCGCCCGGCCCGGCGTTGACGTACTTGTAGTGGCACCACGCGGCCCAGTCGACACCCCACTCGTGCAGGCGCAGCGGGACGTTGCCGACGGCGTGCGCCAGGTCCCAGCCCACGACGGCGCCGGCCGCCCGGCCGGCCGCGGTGATCGCGGGGATGTCCATCAGCTCGCCGGTCAGGTAGTTGACCCCGCCGAGCAGCACCAGCGCGACCCGGTGGCCCTCGCGGCGCAGGAACGCCACCACGTCCTCGGTGCGCAGGCAGTCCTCGCCCGGCCGCGGGCGGAGCCGGACGACCGCCTCGGCGGGGTCGAGCCCGTGCAGCCGGGCCTGGCTCTGCACGGCGTAGGAGTCCGACGGGAACGTGCTGTCCTCGACGACGATCGCGTACCGCTCCGGGCCCGGCCGGTAGAAGCTGATCATCATCAGGTGCAGGTCGACGGTCAGCGAGTTCATCACGACGGTCTCGGCGGGCAGGGCGCCGATGAGCCGGGCGGCCGGGCCGCGCAGGAGCTCGTGGTACGGCTTCCACGGCCGCGCGGCCTCGACGTGGCCCTCGACCCCGAGCCGCGCCCAGTCGGCCAGCTCCTGCTCGAGCGCCGCCCGGGTGGCGCGCGGCTGGAGCCCGAGCGAGTTGCCGGCCAGGTAGGCGGTCTCGGTGAAGGCGCCGGCGGTGGCCGGCGGCACGTGGAAGTCGGCCCGCCGCGGGGGCAGCGGGTCGACGGCGTCGAGGTGGAGCGCGTGCGCCTCGTCGACGGGGCGCACGACGGTGCTCATCCCACCCCCTCGTGCGCACGCAGGCCGAGGAACTCCTCGGCGTTGCCGCCCAGCAGGAGGTCCCGCTGGGCCGCGGTGAGGAAGGAGGCGCCGCGGATCAGCGACCCGGGCTGCTGCTCTCCGAGCGGGTACGGGTAGTCGGTGCCGAGCAGGACGCGCTCGGCGCCGACGGTGTCGACCAGCAGCCGCAGCGCCCGCTCGTCGAACACCACCGAGTCGACCAGGAACCGGTCGAGGTAGCCCGAGGGCGGCAGCGCCGAGGTGCCGACGACGTCGTGCCGCTCGCGCCAGGCGTTGTCCATCCGGCCGATCCAGAAGGGGAACGACCCGCCGCCGTGGGCGAAGCAGATCCGCAGCTCCGGGCCGATCCGGTCGAACACCCCGCCCAGCACCAGCGCCAGCAGCGACAGGTGCGTCTCGGCGGGCATCCCGACCAGCCACTGCGCCATCCACCGGCCTGTCCGCGGCGACTCCGGCATGTCCCAGGGGTGCACGAACACCGGGACGCCGAGGGCGCCGGCGTGCTGCAGGAACGTCACGACGCCGGCGTCGTCGAGGTCGCGGTCGCCGACGTGGTTGCCGATCTCGACGCCCACGTGCCCGGCCGCCACGGCCCGGTCCAGCTCGCGGCACGCCGCGTCCGTGTCCTGCAGCGGGACCTGGCAGAAGGGCAGCAGCCGGCCCGGCGCCCCGGCGGCGATCTCCAGCGCGAGGTCGTTGAACACCGCGGCGATGCCGGCCGCGGCGCCGGCCTCCTGGTCGTAGGAGAAGAACACCGGCGTGGGGGAGAGGACCTGCCGGTCCACGCCGTGGGCGTCCATGTGGGCCAGCCGCACGTCGGCGTTCCAGGCCGAGTCCGTGATCGCGCGGAACGGGCGCTCGCCGAGCAGGATCGTCGCGGTGGCGGGGCCGTCGACCCGCAGCGACGGCCGCGGGCCGGTGCCGGGCAGGGCGGGCCAGCCCCGCGGGACGTAGTGGGTGTGGACGTCCGTCACCGGGGCCACGCGCGTCATCGCCCGATCTCGGTGCGGACGGCGTAGAGCTCCGGGAAGAAGGTCAGCGACAGGGCCTCCCGCAGGAACGCGACACCACTCGACCCCCCGGTGCCCCGCTTGAACCCGATCGTCCGCTCGACGGTCTTGAGGTGGCGGAAGCGCCAGAGCTGGAAGTTCTCCTCGATGTCGACCAGCTCCTCGCACGTCTCGTACTCGGCCCAGTGGTCGTGCGGCGCCTCGTAGACCCGCCGGAACACCTCGACCAGGCCTTCGTCGAAGGTGTGGGCCTGCCGGAGGTCGCGCTCGAGGAGGTGCACGGGGACCGCGTGGCCCCGCCGGGCGAGGTAGCGGAGGAACTCGTCGTAGAGGCTGGGCGCCTCGAGCAGCTCCTGCAGCAGCGCGCGGGCGTCCGGGTCGTGCCCGAACACCTCGATGATCTCGGCGTTCTTGTTGCCGAGCGCGAACTCCACCGCGCGGTACTGGTGGGACTGGAAGCCCGACGACGGGCCGAGCACCGGCCGGAACTCGGCGTACTCGGCGGGGGTCAGGGTGGCCAGCACGGACCACTGGTCGGTGAGCGTGCGCTGCACGTGCTTGATGCGGGCGAGCTGCTTGAGGGCGAGGGCCAGGTCGTCCGCCGCGATGTTGTGCATCGCGGCGCGCAGCTCGTGCAGGACGAGCTTCAGCCACAGCTCCGAGGTCTGGTGCTGGATGATGAACAACATCTCGTCGTGGTGCGGCGGGTCGCTCAACGGGTGCTGCGCGTCGAGCAGCCGGTCGAGGCACAGGTAGGAGCGGTAGGAGGTCGTCGACCGGAGGTCCCGGACGATGTCCGCCTCCAGCGACCTGGTGTTGCCCGCCGGTGGCGACGTCATCGGTGCTCCCCGGGGTGGTGGTCCGGCGCCGCGCGCCGGGCCGTGGCGGTCAGGTCCGTGGGCCGGGCGCGGTCTCGCCGACGGGCGGCGGCGGGAGCACGTCGAGCTTCTCCACCAGGCCGAGGGCCTGGAACACGCGCAGCGCGGGCCCGGTGCCCAGCCGCACCGCGACCCGCCGCCCCTCGGCACGGGCGCGCTCCTGGGCGAGGAGCACCAGCCGCACCCCCGACGAGTCGACGAACCCGAGCTGCGAGAGGTCGACGACGAGCAGCCGGGGCCGGTCCCGCTCGGCCTCCTCGACCCGGTGCATCGCGTGGTCGAGGGTGGCGATGTCGAGCTCGCCGTCGAGCACCACCTCGGCGACGGCGGGGCCCTGCGGGTCCCGCCCGTCCCGGCCGGGGTTCACGGGGCCACCTCGACGACGAGCAGTGCCACGTCGTCCCGCAGCACGCCCTGCTGGAAGGTCACGATGTCCGTGAGCAGCGCGTCGGCGAGCGCGGCGGCGTCCCACGGGCCGGGCGCGCCGGCGACCGCGGTCAGGCGTTCCACGCCGTAGAAGCCGTCCACCCCTCGGGCCTCCGTCACGCCGTCGGTGTACAGCACCAGTATGTCCCCCGGGTCCAGCCGGAGCGTGGTCTCGCGCAGCACCGGGTCGGGGAAGATGCCGAGCAGCGTCCCGGACAGCGGGACGAGCTCGACGGCGTCGGCGCGGCGCACCAGCGCCGGCGGGTGACCGGCCCCGACCAACGTGACCGTGGCCCCGCCCGCGGGCTCGACGGCGATCCGGGCGTGCGCGACGGTGGCGAACCGGCCGTCGGCGCGGGCCTCGCGCAGCATCGCGGCGTTGAGCCGCCGGAGCGCGTCGACCGGGCCGAGGCCGTGGGCGACCTCGGCCCGCAGGGTGTGCCGGATCAGGGCGGTGAGCGCGGCGGCGTCCGGGCCCTTGCCGCAGACGTCGGCCACCACCGCGGCCCACCGGCCCGGTTCCGGGGTGGCCACCACGTCGTAGACGTCCCCGCCGACCTGGACGTCCGTGCGCTCGTCGGTCTGCGGCCGGTACCGGGCCGCCAGCCGCAGCCCCGGCGCGTCGGGCAGGACCGACGGGAGCAGGGCCGCCTGCAGCGTGTGCGCGATCCGCCGTTGCTGCTGGTAGAGCCGTGCGTTGTCCAGCGCGACCGCCGCCGTGGCCGCGATGCGCTGGACGAAGGCGAGATCGAGCTCGGTGAACCGCCGGCCGGACTCGGCGTGCACGAGGGTCAGCGCGCCGAGGCTGTGCCCGCGCACCACCAGCGGCACCACGACCGCCGAGCGCATGCCGATCGAGCGGATCAGCTCCAGGTGCTCCTCGTCGACGGCCCCGGCGACGAGGAGCTCGTCGGGGATCTCGGGGAGGAAGGCCGGCGTGCCGCTGCGGCTCACCTCGAACGCGCCGCTCCGCGCGGACGGGTCCGGCGGGTAGCGCTCCTGCAGCCGCAGCACGAAGTCGAGCCGGGCGGGATCGTCGTGCGCGACGGCGACCTGCTCCACCTCGTTGCCGCGCACGAGGTGCACGGCGCACCAGTCCGCCAGGTCGGGCACCATCAGGTCGGCCAGCCGCTGGAGGCGCTCCTCGACCGACAGCGGCTCCTCCATCAGCCCCGCCGTGTGCGCGAGGACCTCCATGCGGTCGCGCTCCCGCTCGGCGTCGGCGCGGGCGCGACGCTCGACCGCGAGCAGCCGGGCGCGGTCGAGGGCCTGCGCGCACAGGGCGGCGACGGCCTCGAGGTAGGCCCGCTCGTCGGGCAGGAAGGCGTGCGGGGTGTCGAAGCTGAACACGATCGCGCCGAGGTCGCGGTCCTCGACCCGCAGCGGCAGGCACGCCGAGGCCTCCCGGTTGCCCGCGGTGCCGATCGGCGCCATCTCCGGGTAGCGGGCCCGCCACTGCCCGGAGTCCTCGAGCCACACCGGGGTGCGGTCGAGCACCGCGTCGGACAGCGGGCGCCCCCGGTGCAGCTCCAGGTGCCGGTACGGCGCCTCGAGCTCGGCGGGCCAGCCGATGCTGAACAGCGAGGTCAGCGTGCGGGCGTCGGCGCGGTCGTAGAGGACGCCGGCGTCGGCGCCCAGCATCTGGACCGAGACGGTGACCGCGACCTGCCCGATCGCCTCGGGTGTGACGGCGCCGAGGAGGGCGACGGCGAGCCGCTGCAGGGCGGTGCCGTGGGCGCGCGTGGTGTTCACCGGACGGCCTCCGCGGCTCTCGTCGAGCGGTCAGTGTGACAGGTCGACCGTCGTCGGTGACCTTTTCGTGCGTCCGGCGCGTGACGGCGTCGACCCGACCTACGCCGGACACCGGACGAGACGGCGCCGGGCCCTGGCGTGTCGGCCGGTCCTCGGTTTGACTGCACGGGACCGATTTCCAGGGGGTGGACGGTGTGGCGGTGGTACCGGGTACGTGGCTCTCGCGGTCATCGCGGCCGGAGGACGTCACGACCGCGGTGCTGGACCTGATCCGGGACCTCGTCCCGTTCGTCCAGACCGGGATCAAGGCGGCCGACGAGCTGCGCGACCGCGCGGTCCTCGCGCTGCGGCGCAGGACGCGGGGGCCGCGGGACTGAAACGCCCGGGTCGGGCCGGCGGGCGCCTCAGCCCGCGGGCCGGGCCCGGTCGGCCGCGCGCAGCGCCTCCCCGACCCCCGGCGCGTCCTCGACCCCCAGCGCCTCCTCCACCCGCTGCGCCGCGGCGAGCAGCGCCGCGTCCTCGCCGGTCAGGGCCTCGAGGGAGATCCCGATCGGCAGGCCGCTCGTGGACCGTCCGGCCGGGAGCGAGATCGCCGGCATGCCCGCCGCGGAGCCGGGCGCGGTGTTGCGGACGTTGGTGAGGAAGGTCGGGACGTCCCGGCCGTTGTGCGGCGTGGTGGCGTCGTGCCCCAGCGGGGCGGGCGGCAGCGGCACCGTGGGGTAGACGAGGGCGTCGAGCCGCTGCCCGTCCGGTCCGCGCAGCGCCTTCGCGTAGGCCTCGCGCAGGTCCTCGCGCACGGCGAGGGCGTCGCGGTAGGCGTCGTCCGGGACGGGATCGGCCATCGCGCCCTCCAGGATCGCGCGCACGTCGGGCGAGGCGACCTGCCCGACGACGTCGTCGAGACGCAGGTCGCGTTCCGGCCCGGGCAGCGTCGCCAGGTACCGGGGGAGGTCCCGGACCACCTCGTACAGCACGATCGGGAACCCGCAGCGGGCGTCGAGCTCGTGGGCGGCGGCGAAGTCGACCTCGACGAGCTCGGCGCCCGCGTCGGCGAGCCGGTCGAGGACCTCCGCGCCGCACCGGGCGACGTCGGGATCGAGGTCGTCCCAGAACCCCGTCCGCGGGATGCCCAGCCGGAGCCGACGGTCCGGCTCCCCGCCCGCCGCGGCGGTGCCGGTGACGACCCGGTCGACGAGCGCCGCGTCGGCGACGGTGCCGGCGAACACCCCGACCGTGTCGCGGGTCGAGGACAGCGGCACCACCCGCCCCGAGCCCCAGCGGCCGACGGTCGGCCGGAAGCCGACGACGCCGCAGTGCGCGGCGGGCACGCGCATCGACCCGCCGGTGTCGCTGCCCATCGCGACCGGCACGACGCCCGTCGCGACGGCCACCGCGGACCCGCCCGAGGAGCCGCCGGCGATCCGGTCGGGGTCGTACGGGTTGCGCACCGGGCCGGTGTGCGCGTTGTTGCAGGTGATGCCGAAGGCGAGCTCGTGCAGGTTCGTCTTGCCCACCACGACCGCGCCGGCCGCGCGCAGCCGGGCGACGGCGACGTGGTCGCGGCCGGGCCGGGAGCCCGCGAGGGCCGCCGTGGCGCCGGTGGTGGGCAGGTCGGCGGTGTCGATGTTGTCCTTCACGGCGACCGGGACGCCGGCCAGCGGCCCGGCCCCGCCGTCCCGCTCCCCGTCGGCCAGGGCGAGGAAGGCGCCCAGGTGGGCGAGCTCGTCGGCCCGGCGCCGCGACTCCTCGAGGACCCCGGCCGGGGAGCCGGACGCGATCCGGGACAGCGTGCGGGGGATGTCGTGGTCGCTCGTCATTCCTGCCTCCGCTCTGTGCAGGGGTGCTCGTCCGGCCCCTCGCGTCCGGGGCCCGCGGCGTGAGGTGTGTCCGGTGTCCACCGATCGACCGACGGGCGGCTCGTGCGCCGGACCGGGTGGTCGACGGATGGGGCCGGACCGGCGTCGGCGGGACCGTCGTGGGGTCGCCGACCACCCGGTCGACCGGCCCCGACGCAGCGAAGGACACCCGCCATGACCGCCCCCGCCCTGGCCCCGCTCGAGAACTCCCTCGACGACACCTGCTACCCGCGCCGCTTCCAGATCCTCAATCTCGCCGCCGGCCGCGACCTCGCGATCGTGGCGTACGAGTCGGGCGAATGGGAGAGCCGACCGGCCGTCGGTGCGGTCCTGCACCCGGACCAGGCGTGGGAGTTCGAGGTCGGCCACCACTTCGGCCGGGAGAACAAGGCGGACCTGTGCCTGGAGGTCCCGGCGGACACCGGTGCCCGGCACGTCGACGTCGAGTTCGACGTCGACGCCTTCGGCACGCCGTGGGCCTCGGCGAGCGCGTCGCCCGGGGTCGAGGTGACGGTGAGCGGCTCGACCGTGATCGTCACGTCCGGCTCGGCCCGGTAGCGCCTCAGGTGTGGTGCCGGGCCCGGTGCGCGGCGAGGACGTCGATGCCGAAGTCCGTGGTCGGGTCGCGCCACACCGAGTGGGCGTGGTTGGCCCCGCGCTGGGTGTTGTCCCACTCGACGAGCAGGCGCGGCCCCTGCAGCCGGTAGTAGTGCGGCTCGCCCGGCTCGGTGGGGCCCGCCCAGGCGACGTGCACCTCGTCGAGGGCCCGGTCGTCGTCGTACCGCGCGAGGGGCGTGACCTCGGCGGGGACCCGGTCGAGGTAGGTCCCGAGCAGGGCGCGGAGCAGCTCCCGCTGCCCGGCGTCGAGCTCGGCCCCGGGGACGCCCTTCGGCGCGGTGGTGATCGCGACGGCCTCGTGGTCGGCGCCGTCGAGCCCGCTCGCCTCGTCGATGGCGTCGCTCATGGCCTGGAGGCGCTGCTGCTCCCCGGCGTCGGCGAAGCGGCCGCGCCAGATGCCGGCGAGCGGGATCACCCGGTCGCCCTCCGCGACCCGCGTGCGGTTGCCCGCCACGATGTCCGACGGTGCCCGCGGCAGCAGCGTCGCCCGCGCCGCGAGGTCCGGGCGCAGCGACCGGACCAGCTCCCGCGCCAGGTCCTCGACGCGGGCGAGCGGGCGCTGCTCGGCCCCGCCGAGCAGTGCGGAGCGGGCCGGGTCGGCGCCGAGGAAGCACGGCGTGCAGGCGACGAATGCGCCGCCGACGACCAGGTTGTTCAGCGAGACGTGGTGGCCGCCGAAGCGCCACCCCCACGGCCCCGGGCCGGCGGGGTCGCCGAACACGCGCAGGTAGTACATCCCCGGGTCGCGGCCGCGCTCCCGGTCGAACCGCGCGACGAACCCCTCGGTGTGGTCGAGGACGTTCTCCAGGCCCATCACCGTCGCGACGGTGACGTAGGCCGGGGTGGACAGGCCGGACGCGACGAGTCTCATGGCGGCCCGCTGCTGCGCGGGCCGCTGCTCGTGCATCGTCAGGCCGCCGTGGTCGGTGGGGGTGTAGAACCAGCGCCGCCGCTCGGCGTCGGTGTCCTCCTGCGCGGTGGGCGCGGCACCGGTCGCCGTGGCCCGCTGCGCGGGATCGAGGAGGTCCAGCCATGCGGCCGCGGCCTCGGCCATCCGCATGGCGACCTCCCGCGCGCCCGCCCCGGCCTTCGCCGTCGAGCCCAGGTCAGCCATCGCCCGACCGTACCGAGCGGATGCGCTCCGGGTAACACCTCCGCTGCACTCCGCGAGCGTGTCAGGAGTCCTGCCGTCCCATGCTCAGGGGGAGCGATGACGGGAGCAGCGCCGCAGGTCGACCAGCCGACCCCGCCGCCGGACGCGGCGCCGGACCCCGCACCGGGTGCGGCTCCGGGAGCGGCACAGGGGGCGGCGCCGGGCCCTGCATCGGGCGCGGCTCCGGGCGGTGGCGTGGGCGGGCAGGGCGGCGGGGACGGCAAGCGCCCCGGGGCCGACGTCATGTTCCCGAGCGGCCGGACGGCCCTCGCCGTCTTCGTCGCCCTCACGTACTGGGTGACCGTCTACAGCCTGCCCGAGCCCCCGGTCGGGCCGACGTCACCGCACTTCGGATGGCTGTTCGCCGGGATCGCGGTCTTCGGCCTGTCGCTGTCACTGCTCGCGGTCGGCCACCGGCGGGTGAGCCGCGTGGCCGCGGTGTGCGTCGTCGCCTACGTGCTGCTGCTCGACTGGCTGCTGGTCTCGGCGTTCTTCGCCGTGGTGCCCTACTCGCCCGAGCTGAAGTTCACCCTGGCCATCGGCGGGATCGCCCTCGCGTCGTTCATCGTGGGCATCGTCGTCTTCGACACGCTGCGGGTGGCGGCGTCGCTGCCGATCGTCATCCTCATCATCGGGCTGGCGACGGCGCCGTCGGGCTTCCTCGGGGGCAGCGACCTCCGCGGCCAGCTGATCATGTGGATGGGCATCATCCTCGGGGCGAGCGCCGTGGCCGAGGGCGTCAACCAGGGCGCGAAGATCATCGGCGCCTCCCGGGTGACGCAGGCGATCGCCGCCGCCCAGACCGACGCCGACAAGGCCGGCGCGCTCCAGCGGTCGCTCGCGCCGCGCGTGGCGCACATCGGCGGCGACCTCGGGCCCGCGCTCGGCGACCCCACGGCCCCGCCGCGCTGACGACCGTCAGGACGACGCGGCCACGGACCGGCTGTCGACGATCACCCGGCCCAGCGGGACCAGCGACACCGGGATGAGCTTCAGGTTCGCCAGGGCCAGCGGGATCCCGATGATCGTGATGGCCAGTGCGACCGCGGTGACGAGGTGCGCGAGGGCCAGCCACCAGCCCGCGAAGATGATCCAGACGACGTTGCCGATGACCGAGGGCGCGCCCGCGTCGGCCCGGCGGACCAGCTCGCGGCCGAAGGGCCACAGCGCGAAGTCGGCGATCCGGAACGACGCCAGGCCGAACGGGATCGTCACGATCAGGATGCAGCAGACGATCCCGGCGAGCACGTAGCCGATCGCGAGCCAGATCCCGCACAGCAGGAGCCAGATGATGTTGAGCAGGGTCCGCATGGTTCCTCCCGTCGCCGCACCCCGATCCTGCACGCGGCGCCGCGGTCGGGGCTCACCCCGCACGGACGACGGCGCGTGCAGACCCGTCGGGGAACAGGTCGTCACCCGGCCCGGATGCGTTCCAGGAGCGAGGGGCCCGGCCTCCGGGAGCCGGACGGCCCTACCTCGCCGGGCCCCTGGCCCCGACGGTGACGGAACAGGTGCACCCGCGGCGGCGGAACACCCCGTCGAACGCCGCCCGGCCCGAGGAGGCAGCGATGAGCACGACGGACGTCCGGAGCGACGAGGCGCGCGGCCCGGCGGGTGCCGCGACCGTCGACCTCAAGCTCGAGGTGATCGTCATCCCCGTCGCGGACGTCGACCGCGCCAAGGAGTTCTACGCGCGGCTCGGGTGGCGGCTCGACGCCGACCTCAGCTTCGACAACGGCTTCCGGGCCCTCCAGTTCACCCCGCCCGGCTCGGCCTGCTCGATCCAGTTCGGCATCGACATGACGCCGGCGGCGCCGGGTTCGGCCCAGGGCCTCTACCTGGTCGTCCCGGACATCGGGGCGGTGCGCGCGGACCTGGTCGCCCGCGGCGTCGAGGTCTCCGAGGTGTTCCACCCCGGGACGCCCGGCGCGCAGTTCCGGCCCGACGGCACGGGTCTGCGGGTCGGCGAGCCCGGCCCCGGGCACACCAGCTACCGCTCCTTCGCCACCTTCCGCGACCCCGACGGCAACGGCTGGCTGCTCCAGGAGATCACCACGCGGCTCCCGGGCCGGGTCGACATCGCCGAGACGACCTTCACCTCGACCGCGGACCTGGCCGGCGCGCTGCGCCGGGCCGAGGCCGCGCACGGCGAGCACGAGAGGCGGACCGGGCGGCGCGACGAGAACTGGCCGTCCTGGTACGCCGCCTACATGGTGGCCGAGCAGGTGGGGGCGGCCCTGCCGCGCTGAGCGGTCCGGTTCAGCCCGCCGGGACCTGCTGCCGGGGCTTGCGGGGGATGAGCAGCGCGGCGATCCACCCGAGCACCGCGAAGGCGCCCACGATGACCAGCGCCGAGAAGTACTGCCCGCCGCCCGGGATCGCGCCGGCGACGAGCGAGCCGGCGACCGCCACACCCAGCGAGGAGCCCAGGTTCGAGACGCTGCGCGAGACGCCGGAGATGTCGCCCTGCACCTCCTCCGGCCAGGCCGACTGCACGAGGTTGACCGAGGCCGTGAGCATGATGCCCACGCCGAGGCCCATGAGGAACAGGCCGGGGACGAAGCTCCAGACGCTGGGGCTGGTGCCACCCAGCGCGAGCAGCAGGACCAGCCCGAGGGTGGTGACGAAGAAGCCGAAGCGGATCAGCCGGCGCTGGCTGTGCCGGCGGGCCATCCGGGGTGCGGCCGCCGAGGACAGCAGCAGGCCGACCGTCGCGGGCATCAGCAGCAGGCCCGTCTGGATCGCCGAGAACCCGCGGACCTGCTGCAGGAACACCGAGATCACGAAGAACGCGCCCTGCAGGACCAGCCACTGCAGGTTCTGGGTCAGCAGGCCGAGGTTGGAGGTCAGGTTGGCGAACAGCCGGACCGAGACCAGCGGGGTGCGGCCGTGCTTCTCGCGGGCCCACGCGACGGCGGCGAACAGGGCGAGGACCACCACGCCGAGCCCGACGTAGATCCACACCGGGGACACCCCGCCCTGCTGGACGATCACGACGCCGCCGACGGTGTAGTCCTTCGTCGCCCTGCCCCATCCGTAGGCCCCGCTCTGCAGGACGCCGAACACCACCAGGAACAGACCCAGCGCCGAGAGCACCGCCCCGACCCAGTCGAAGGCGGGGCGACGTGCCGCCAGTGGCGGGTCGGCGATGCCGCGCCCGAGCCAGGCGATCGCGGCCACGATCACGACCTGCAGCAGGAACGACGCCCGCCAGCTGACGTAGCTGGTGATCAGGCCGCCGATGAGCGGCCCGGCCGCGGCGCCGATGCCGGCCGCCCCGCTGACCACGCCGAAGTAGCGGGCGCGGGTCGTCGTGTCGTCGAACAGGACCGTGATGAGGATGTAGATCGGCGGGATCAGCAGCGCCGACCCGACGCCCTCGAGCAGCGAGTAGCCGATCATGAGCAGCGGCAGCCCCTGCGCGAACGCGGCGAGCAGGGCGCCGGCGCCGTAGACGAGCAGCCCCAGCAGGAAGCAGAACTTGCGGCCCCAGATGTCGGTGAGCTTGCTGCCCGGGATCATCAACGCCGCCATGGTCAGCGTGAACAGCGTGATCGTGGTCTGGATCCCGGTGACGGAGGTGCCGAGGTCGTCGGCGATCGAGGTGATCGCGACGTTCATGTTCGACGCCGCGTAGCTCGCCACGAACTGCGCCAGTGCCAGCGGCAGCACGGCCGCCTTCGCGGTCGCCAGCGCGCCGCCGCCGGCCTTCCCGGTCCTCGTCATGGTCGTCAGCCTGCGGGCCGCCGCGCGGGCGGCACCTCGCCTGGACCAGGTGACCGGGACGGCCGCCGGGGGACGGGCTCAGGGCAGGCGGGCGCCGTCGGGCGGGGCGGCGTAGCGGAGGCGGGTGGCGTCCTGTCCGGGCGGCAGGCCGAAGAGGCGGCGGTACTCCCGGCTGAACTGGGACGGGCTGTCGTAGCCGACGAGGTGCCCGACGCCGGCGACGTCGTCCGGCCGCGCGACCAGCAGCGAACGGGCCTCCTGCAGCCGGATGCGCTTCTGGAACTGGATCGGGCTGAGCGCGGTGATCGCGCGGAAGTGCCGGTGGAAGGTCGACGGGCTCATCCCGGCGCGGGCGGCGAGGTCCTCGATCCGCACCGGCTCGGCGTAGTTCTCGCGCAGCCACGCGATCGCGCGTCCGACGTACCAGAGGCTGCTGCGGGTCTGCCCGATCTCGCGGAGCACCTCGCCGTGCGGGCCGGTCAGCACCCGCCAGAGGATCTCGCGCTCGATCAGCGGGGCGAGCACCGGCGCGTCGGCGGGGTGGTCGAGCAGGCGCAGCATCCGAGCGGCGGCGTCGAGCAGGTCGACGCCGGCCGGCCCGGTCGCGATGGCCGGCTGTGGGGTGTCCCGCCGCGCCCGTAGCGGGGCCGGGGCATCCAGCGACAGCGACGCGATCAGCGACGGGCGCAGCACGAGCGCCAGGGCCAGCGCGGGCGTCTCGGGCGTCGCGTCGAAGAAGTGGCCGGTCACCGGCAGGGTGGCGGTGACCAGCAGGAGGTCGCCCGCCCGGTACTCGTGCACCCGGTCGCCGAGCAGCAGGCGCTTGCCGCCCCGCGCCATGATCACCAGCAGCGGCTCGGTGAGGCTGTGGTCCGGCTCCGGGCCGCCGTCCGCGCGGCCCAGCAGCAGGCCGTCGACCGTGGTCGTGACGGCGGACCCGGCGTGCGCGTCGAGGAGCGCGCACAGCTCGGCGAGGAGCTCCGGGGCCGTGTGCCGCATGCCGACACGCAAGCACCCCGGACCGCGCGGCGGCAACCCGATCCCGCCGCGATCGAGCGGATCGTGCACGAGGTGGGTGGGATCGGTCTACCGCGCGGAGCCCCGCGGCGGCTTCCCTGGACGGCATCGTCCCGACGACCTCCGGAGGCCCCCGTGCCACTCGACCACTACGTCACCCTCGGCCGCTCTGGGCTTCGGGTCAGCCCGTTCGCGCTCGGCGCCATGACCTTCGGCGAGGACCCCGGCGGCGCCGGGTGCAGCGTCGAGGAGTCGGAGAAGATCCTCGACCTCTACACCGACCACGGCGGCAACTTCGTGGACACCGCGAACTTCTACACGAACGGCCATTCCGAGAAGATCCTCGGCGACTGGCTGGCCGCGGTGCCCGGGCGGCGGGACCGCGTCGTCGTCGCCTCGAAGTTCTTCACCAACCTCTTCCCCGGCAACCCCAACGGCGGCGGCGCCGGCCGGTCCGCGATCCTCGCCCAGCTCGACGAGTCCCTGCGCCGCCTGCGCACCGACCACCTCGACCTGTACTGGCTGCACAACTGGGACCGGCACACGCCGATCGAGGAGACGATGCGGACCCTCGACGACGTCGTGCGGGCGGGGAAGGTCCGCTACCTCGGTTTCTCCAACGTGCCGGCCTGGGTGACCGCCCAGGCGCAGACGCGGGCGCTGCTCGCGGGCTGGACGCCGCTGATCGCGCTGCAGGTCGAGTACTCGCTGCTCGCCCGGACCGTCGAGGGCGAGATCGCCCCGTTCGCGCAGGACCAGGGCCTGGCGCTGGTGCCGTGGAGTCCGCTGCGCAACGGCTTCCTGTCCGGCAAGTACCGCCGCGGCGCCGCGGTCGGCGACTCCGCGCGCACCGCCTTCGTCGGGCAGCCGGACGAGCGGGAGTACGAGGTGATCGAGGCGGTCGCGGCCGTCGCCGAGGAGCTCGGCACCACGTCCGCCGCGGTCGCCCTCGCCTGGCTGCGCACCCGGCCCGGCACAGTCGTGCCGATCCTCGGGGCGCGCCGGATCGGGCACCTCGAGCAGAACCTCGCGGGGCTCGACGTCGAGCTCACGGCGGCGCAGCGCACGCTGCTCGACGAGCTGTCGGCGCCGGCGCTCGACTACCCCGCGCCGCTGCACGGCCCGCTGCGGGCGATGCTGCAGTTCGCCGGCACGACGGTCGACGGCGAGGCGTCCGAGGTCTACCCGCCGCTCCTGCAGAGCGACGTGCGGTACTGATGTGCGGCCGTGACCGGCTGATCAGGTGGGGGCGGACTCAGCGACCCCGAGGTCGGTGACGACGTCGGCGAGCGTGAGCCGCTCACCGTCGGCCTGCGCCCGCAGCACCTCGGCCCCGGTCAACGCACCCGTCGCGCGGTCGAACAGGTCGGGCGTGCTCGGGACCACGGGCCAGCGCAGGCCGTTGCGCAGCGCCTGGGTGCGGGCCGCCGCGTAGAGCCGGACGGCGGTGAGCGGCTCGCCGGCCAGGGCCGCGAGGGTGGCCCGCAGCACCAGGGCGACCGGACCGTCGGACACGCCGAGGACCAGCCGGTGCGTGATCATGCGGTCGGACCAGGCGAGGCCCGCGGCGAGGTCGCCGCCGCGGATGGCGGCGAGCACCGCGACCCCGGACACGATCAGCGCGACGTGCCGGTTCCCCGCGTCCCGCGCGCGGTCGTGCAGCTCGTTCAGCGAACATGCCGGAGCTGCACCAGCCGACGCCGGAGGAACGCCGTCGCCCGGGGCTCGCGGGGACGCCGCAGCTCCAGACCGGCCGCGTCGGCGACCGCCTCCACCACCTCGTCGACCGTCCGGACGTCCGTGTCGACGTGGGTGGCGAAACGGGGAGCGGCGAGGGCGGCGGTGCACCGCTCGAGCTGCTGGAGGGCCCAGAGGTCCCGAACCGGCCCGCCCCGCGAGCGCAGCCGCCGTCGCACCGTCTCCGGGCGCGCGGTCAGCGTGACGTGCCGCAGGTCGAGGTCCGCCAGTCCGCCGAGGATCTCGTCGGCATAGGCGTCGACGACCAGTGTCATCGGGACGAGAACGGGCTCGTCGAGCCGGTGGGCCAGGTCGCGCAGCACCTCCCGGAGGGCGTGCCGCCAGACCGGGTCGTCCTGGAAGTCCCGGCGCAGCGCCGGCGGGCGCATGCGGTGGACGGCGAACCCGAGCAGCTCCGGATCGGCGACCCAGCCGCGGCCCAGCCGTCGGCGCAGCTCATGGGTGACCTGCGTCTTCCCCACCCCGAAGGTCCCGTTCACCCAGACGATCACGTGCCGCATCCTGCCGGGCGCGACCGGCGCCCGGGCGGACCCGGGGTTAGCCTCGGTCCCATGAGTCTCGCGCTCGGGTCGCTGTTCACGTTCGACAACTCCTACGTCCGCGACCTGGGCGAGCTGTGCGTGCCGTGGGAGGCCGCGCCCGCCCCGGAGCCCTCCCTCGTCGTGCTCAACGACGAGCTCGCCGCCGAGCTGGGCGTCGACGCCGAGGCGCTGCGGACGCCCGAGGGCGTCGCCGTCCTGGCCGGGAACGCCCGGCCGGAGGGCGCCGCGTCGGTGGCGATGGCCTACGCCGGCCACCAGTTCGGCGGGTACGTGCCGCGCCTCGGCGACGGGCGCGCGCTGCTGCTCGGCGAGGTGCTCGACACCCGCGGACGGCGCCGCGACCTGCACCTCAAGGGATCCGGGCGCACGCCGTTCGCGCGCGGGGGCGACGGCAAGGCGCCGCTCGGGCCGATGCTGCGCGAGTACCTGATCGGCGAGGCCATGGAGGCGCTGGGGATCCCGACCACGCGTGCGCTCGCCGTCGTCGGGACCGGGGAGCAGGTCGTGCGGGACCGGATGGAGCCCGGCGCGGTGCTGACCAGGGTCGCGGCGAGCCACATCCGGGTCGGCACCTTCCAGTTCGCGGCGGCGACCCGGGACACCGACCTGCTGCGCCGGCTCGCCGACCACGCGATCGCCCGCCACCACCCGGCCGCGGCCGGGGCGGACAACCCCTACCTCGCGCTCTACACGAGCGTGGTCGAGGCGCAGGCGGAGCTGCTCGCGCGCTGGATGCTCGTCGGGTTCGTCCACGGCGTGATGAACACCGACAACATGACGATCTCCGGCGAGACCATCGACTACGGCCCGTGCGCGTTCATGGACGCCTACGACCCCGCCACGGTGTTCAGCTCGATCGACCACGGCGGCCGCTACGCCTACGGCAACCAGCCCGCGATCGCGCAATGGAACCTCGCCCGGTTCGCCGAGGCGCTGCTCCCGCTGCTCGGCGAGGACACCGATGCCGCGATCACGGCCGCCACCGAGGTGCTCCTGACCTTCGGCGACCGCTACGACCGGCACTGGCGGGCGGGCATGCACGCGAAGCTCGGGCTGACCGACGGCGTGGGGGAGGACACCGCGCTCGTCGACGACCTGCTCGCCCTGCTCCACGAGCGGAAGGTCGACTTCACCTCGTTCTTCCGGGCGCTGGCGAAGGCGGCGGCCGGCGAACCGGAGCCGGTGCGGGCGCTGGTCGGGGAGGGGTTCGACGCCTGGGCCGAGCGGTGGCGCGCGCTCCTGCCGGCGCTGGCGGGGACCGAGGTCGCCGCGGCGATGGACCGGGTCAACCCGATCTACGTCCCGCGCAACCACCTCGTCGACGAGGCGCTGACGGCCGCCGTCGGCGGTGACCGCGCGCCGCTGGACCGCCTGCTCGCGGTGCTCGCGCGCCCGTTCGAGGAGCGGCCCGGGCTGGAGGCCTACGCCCTCCCGGCCCCGCCGAGCTTCGGTGCCTTCCGCACGTTCTGCGGCACGTGAGGTTCGTCCTGTATGCGTGAATCGGCGGTGCTCGGGGTATCCGGGGGCATGCCGATCGTCGAACGAGTCAAGCGTTTCCTCCAGAGCCCCAGCGGCCGCCGGCTCACCGACCAGGGCCGCCGCATGGCCGCCGACCCCCGCAACCGTGAGCGCGCTCGCGGCATGCTGACCCGCTTCCGCCGCCGCTGAGCCGACCCGCGCGGGGTAGTGGCCGGGCCGGCGGCTGCCCTGCTGCGGCAGCGGCCCCGGCCTGGTCGCGTCATGATCGCTGGTTGTGGAGCGGATCCTGCGCTCACCGCGGATCTCGATCCACAACCCACGATCATGCTCTGCTCCTGTAGATGATGATCATGGTGCCGGCGGGATCGTGGTGGGACCACGGAGTGGTTCGGCAGGTCGCCACCTTCGACGACAACCAGTACTACGTCTACGGCTGCAAGGACCCGCGCAGCCGCGTCCTCGGCGAGCTCGGCTTCACCGTCCCGCCCGTCGTCGACGAGCTGGCCGGCGAGGAGTTCGGGGCGACCGTGAGCCTCGAGCGCAGCGACGTCCTCGACGTCGACGCGGTCGTCTGGCTCGACGCAGGCGGCGAGGCGTCCAGCAGTCCGTGCTGGGGCAGCCCTCCTACACGGCGCGGGCGGTGCACAGCGAGGGACGGGACCTCTTCGTCTCCGACGACGCGGCACCACGCTGGACCCGATCGGCGGCTTCGTCACCGTGCTGAGCCTCCCGGTGCTCCTCGGCGCCCTGCCGGACCAGCTGGCGGCGGTGTCCGCCGACCACCCGGCCGGGGAGCATCCGGGCCCTCCGGCCGCTCGTTGATCAGCTGATCGGCCGGGCGATGGCCGAGTTCTCCTGGAACTACGCCAGGGCGTTCGCGGCGGAGGGCCGGCCGTTCTGCACCGTCGCGCTGCCGGACAAGGGCATGGGCGACATCCAGGTCGCGGCCGAGTACGTCGTGTCCGCGGTGCGGACCATGAGCGATCGGGCCGGCGGCCCGGTCGACGTCGTCGGGCACAGCCAGGGCGGCATGATCACGCGCTGGGCGCTCAAGTTCTGGCCGGACACCCGCGACGCCGTGGACGACCTGGTCGGGCTGGCCCCGTCCAACCACGGCACGGTCGTCGCGAACGGCATCTGTCTCGCGCCGGGCGGCTGCGCCCCCGCGATCCAGCAGCAGCGGGCCGACGCGCGGTTCATCGCGACCCTCAACGCCGGCCGGGAGACCTGGGACGAGGTCGACTACACCGTGGCCTACACCGACTTCGACGAGGTCGAGGTGCCCGACGTCGAGACGCCGCCGCTGCTGCCCGACGCCGCCCCGCCGGCCAGCTCCGCGCTGCGCGACAGCGGGGGCAACGTCCGCAACGTCTCGTTGCAGGCGATCTGCCCCGCGCACCCCGCCGACCACCTCACCATCGGGACCAGCGACGCCGTCTCCTACGCGCTGGTCGTCGACGCGCTCGACCACGACGGCCCCGCCGACCCGGACCGGATCGACCGCGCCGTCTGCCTGCAGCCCTTCCAGCCGGGCGTGGACCCGGTGACCTTCCCGACCGACTTCGCGCAGGTCCTCACCACGGTCGCCGACGCCCTCGCCACGACCCCGCCGGTGGCGACCGAGCCGCCGCTGCAGCCCTACGCCGAGGCCGCCGGATCCGCCTGACGGGCTCCGGCTGCACCGGGCAGGATGTCCGGTGTGTCCGTTCCCGAGCGCGTCGCGTGGGCCGTCGACCTGCTGGACCCGCGGCCCGGTGAGCGGATCCTGGAGATCGGGCCGGGGCCGGGGGTGGCCGCGGACCTGGTGTGCCGGCGCGGCGCGCGGCTGCTCGCCGTGGACCGTTCCGCCGTCGCCGCCGAGCGGACCCTGCGGCGCAATGCGGCGCACGTCGGGGCCGGTCTCCTCGAGGTCCGCACCGCCGAGCTCGCCGCCCTCGACCTTCCGGCCGCGGAGTTCGACGGTGCGTTCTCGGTGAACGTCAACGTGTTCTGGACCCGCTCACCGGCCCGTGAGCTCGCCGTCCTCCGCGAGGCGCTCCGCCCGGGCGGGCGCCTGCACGTCTGCTTCGGACCCGCCGGGCCCCAGCCCCCGGACCGGATCACCACCGCCGTCGGCGGTGCCCTGCGGGCGGCCGGGTTCGACGACGTCGGTGTGCGGTCCGAGTCCGCCGGCCTCGCGATCTCCGCGGTGCGGCCCTGACCGGTCGGCGGGTCAGCGACCGGTGACGGCGTCGCCCGCGTCCCGGGCCAGGAGGAGCGCCGACACCGCCGGGAGCGCGAGGACGACCGCGAGCAGCACGAACGCGACGCGGTACGGCCCCGCCGCACCGGTGACGGCCGGGACCGCCTCACCGAGCCGCACGAGCAGGGCGCCGACCGCGACGCCGAGCCCCGCACCCAGTTCCTGCAACGTGGAGAGCAGCGTGTTGGCGTGGTTCATGCGGCCGGCCTCGACATCCGCGAACGCGACGCTGTTGTAGGCGGTGAACCCGGTCGACCGCGCGATGCCGCTGACCAGCAGCAGGGCGACCAGCAGCGGCAGCGGCGTCGTGGGCTGCAGGAACGCCATCCCGACGAGGCACGCCGCACCCACGGCGATCGAGGCCAGCAGCACCGTCCGGATGCCGAAGCGGCGCATCATCGGGGTCGTCGCGGGCTTGATCGCGACGTTGCCGACGAACAGCGCGATCACCACCGCGCCGGCCTGCGCGGCGGACCAGCCGAACCCGACCTGGAACAGCAGCGGCAGCAGGAACGGGATCGCGGTGATCACCGCGCGGTACACCGAGCCGCTCGCGGCCGTGACCCGGTACGTCGCGACCCGCAGGATCCGCAGGTCGACGAGCGGGCGCTCGGCACGCAGCAGGTGCCGCACCGCCAGCCCGGTGCCGACCACGGCGACCGCCAGTGCCGTGAGCGTCCCGGGGGAGAAGCCGGAGCCCAGGCCCTCCAGCCCGACGATCAGCGCCGCGACCCCGAGGGCGGTGAGCGCGAAGCCGGCCCGGTCGAGCGGGGGTGGGGTGTCCGCCCGCAGCCCGGGCACGACCCGCAGCGCCACCACCAGCGCGACCAGCCCGAGCGGCACGTTGATCACGAAGATCCACCGCCAGGAGGCGTACTCGGCCAGCACCCCGCCGACGACCGGGGCGAGCACGGGCGCGAGCAGGGCGGGCCAGGTCAGGTAGGCGATGGCCCGCACCAGGTCGGTCTTCGCGGTGGTCCGCAGCACGACCAGCCGGCCGACGGGCACCATCATCGCCCCGCCCGCGCCCTGCGCCACGCGGGCGGCGGTCAGCGCACCGAGGTTCGGCGCGAGCGCGCAGCCCGCCGAGGCCAGGACGAAGATCGCCAGCGCCGCGCAGAACACCCGGCGCGCCCCGAACCGGTCGGCCAGCCACCCGCTGACCGGGATGAGCACGCCGAGGGTCAGCACGTACCCGGTGATCGCCACGTTGACGTCGACCGGGGCCACGCCCAGGTCCGCCGCGATGTGCGGGGCCGCCGGGGCGATCACGGTCCCGTCGAGGATCTCCATGAAGAACGCCCCGGCGACGAGCAACGCCAGGCCCCGCTGCACAGCCACGGGGGAACCGTAACCGGCCGGCTCAGCCGGGAGGCTCCACGTGCCGGTTGCCGGGGCGGGGGAGGCCGAGGTGCTCCCGCAGCGTGTGTCCGGTGTAGCCCTCCCGGAACAGCCCCCGCTCCCGCAGGATCGGCACGACCGTACCGGTGAAGGTCTCGAGGCCGCCCGGCAGGTACGGCGGCATGACGTTGAAGCCGTCGGCCGCGCCCTGGACGAACCACTCCTCCATGGCGTCGGCCACCTGCTCGGGGGTGCCGACGACCACGCGGTGCCCGCGCGCCCCGGCCAGCCGGTGCAGCAGCTGCCGCAGGGTCGGCCGCTCCCGCTCGACGATCCCCGCGACGACCTGGCGACGGCTCCAGGTGTTGTCGTCGACGTTCCCGGCGCCGGCGAACAGCTCCAGTGGCACGGGCTCGTCGAGACCCGCCGGGTCGGCCTTGGCCCCGGCGAAGTCCTCCAGCTGGATCAGCCCGAACTCCACGCTGGTCAGCTCGTTGAACTCGCGTTCGAGAGCTTTCGCCTCGGTCTCGGTGCTCCCGATGAACGGGCTGATCCCGGGCAGGATCTTCACGTGCTCGGGGTCGCGCCCGGCGTCCGCCGTCCGCTTCTTGATGTCGGTGAAGAAGCGCTGGGCGTCCTCCAGCTGCTGCTGGGCGGTGAAGATCGCCTCGGCGTAGGTCGCCGCGAACGCCCGGCCCGGATTGGACGACCCCGCCTGGACGAGCACCGGGTAGCCCTGCGGCGGGCGCGGGCTGGTCAGCGGCCCCTCGACCGTCACGAAGCGGCCGTCGACGCGCGGCGGATGGATCTTCGCCGGGTCGACGTACCGGCCCGCCCCCCGGTCGAGCCGGATCGCGTCGTCCTCCCAGCTGTCCCACAGCCGCAGCACGGCGTCGACGTACTCGTCCGCCCGCTGGTACCGGGTCGCGGGGTCCGGGCTCTCGTCCAGCCCGTGGTTGCGGGCCGCGGCGCGCGGGGCCGTGGTGACGATGTTCCAGCCCGCACGTCCGCGGGACAGGTGGTCCAGCGTGCCGAGCGCACGGGCGAGGCTCCACGGGTACGAGTACGTGGTCGACGCCGTGGCGATCAGCCCGATCCGCTCGGTCGCCGCGGCCACCGATGCCAGGACGAGGAGCGGGTCGAGCCGCCCGCGGCGTTGAACTCGACGTTGTCGTCGAGCTTCGGGATGTCCGCGAGGAAGATCGCGTCGAACGCCGCCGCCTCCGCCGTGCGGGCGAGGTCCTGGTAGAACGCGGCGTCGAACATCCGCTCGGGCGTCGACGCCGGGTACCGCCACGAGGCCTCGTGGTGCCCGGAGGACAGCAGGAAGGCGTTCAGGTGCATCCGCCGCGCGGACATGCGGGATCTCCGATCAGAAGTAGGTGTTGTCCGGCAGGGGCGTGCCGTTCACGAGGTGCTCGCCGACCGCCCGGCTCTTGAACCGCGCCGGGTTGTGCGAGGCGACGGTGCGGATGTTGCGCCAGTGCCGGTCCCGGTTGAAGGGGCGCCGGGTCGCCGACGCGCCGCCCACCTCGAACAGCAGGTCCGCGGCCTCGAGCCCCAGCGCGTCCACGGTGATCTGGGCCTGGCTGACGCGCAGCGCGGCCTCGTGGACCTGCTCGTCCGTGTCGAGCGCGTCCAGCAGGCCCGCGGTCTCCAGCACGACCGCCTCCGTCGCGAACGCCAGCGCCGAGATCTCGCCGACCACCGCCTGCAGCACCGGGTCCTCACGCGGCAGGTCCGCCGAGCCGTGGGTGAAGCTGCGGGTCCGGCTCCGGAGCAGGGCGATGGCGTCGTCGAGCACGGCCCGCACGTTCCCGGCGACGACGGCGTTGAGGTAGTGCTGGTAGAAGGGCCCGAGCCGCCACCGCGGCAGCGCCACGCCCTCGGGGACGACGGTGATCTCGTCCGGCTCCACCCGCACCGCGACCAGCCGGGTGGTCCCGGTGGCCGTGAGGTGCTGGCCGAAGCCGTCCCAGTCGTCCTCGAGCGTGACGCCCTCCCGGTCCACGGGGAGCAGCGCGAACGCCGGCCGCCCGGTGTCGGTGGCGCCGGTGACGAAGGAGTAGTCGGCGTAGAGCGTGCCGGTGGAGTAGTACTTCGTGCCGGTCACGGTGTACGCGCCGTCCGGCTGTGCGGTGAAGACCGTCGAGGACTGCCCGGCCGGCAGTGCGGACCCGATCTCGTTGTTGCCGTTGCCGAACAGGGCGCCGCCGACGATCCGCTCGATCCACCGCGTGCGGGTCTCCGACGGCGGGCCGGCGACGATGTCCTCGGTGGTGCCGTAGTGCGCGCGCAGCAGGTGGCCGACGTTGGAGTCGGCGTGGCTGAGCCGGACGATCACGTCGAACAGCTCACGGGCGGACGCGCCGCCACCACCCTCCGTCGCGGGCACGCGCAGCGCACCGAGGCCGGACTCCTTGATCCAGCGGATCTGCTCGTACGGCGCGACATCGTCCCGCTCGCGCTCGAAGGCGCCCTCGGCGATCCGGGCGATCAGGTCGTCCAGCTCCGGGGTGCCGTAGCGGACGACAGTGCGCTCGACGGTCGTCACCGGACCCGTCCCAGCAGCGCGACGACGGCCTCGGCGATCGCCTCGGGCTGCTCCTCCTGGACGAAGTGCGCGCCCGCCCCGGCAGCCTTCACCTCGAGCTCGGCGATGTTCTGCCGCGCCCAGGCCAGCACGTCCGGCGTGGTCAGGAAGCCCGGCTCGAAGGTGAGCAGGGTCTTCGGCACCGGGCTGGTGCGCAGCCACTCGGTGTTCCGGTCGAGGTACTCCACCGTCGAGGCGGGGTCGCCGTCGACCGGGAGGTTCCGCGGGAAGTAGAGCACCGGCTTCCGCGACTCCGGGGTCGGGAAGGGGCGGTTGTACTCGGCGAGCACGTCGTCCGCCGGGCGCTCCAGGAACGTCGCGGGGAACAGCTCGTCGAGGAACCGGTTGTCCTCCAGCACGAACTTCTCGCCCTCCCCGGGCGTGCGGACGAGCGCGCGGGTCTGCACGAACGCGTCCGGCAGCGCCGAGGACTCGATGGGCCGCAGCACCGGCTCGGCCAGCAGCAGCGCCTTCACGCGGTCGGGGTGCCGGGCCGCCCAGGAGACGCCGAACGCCGCGCCGTAGTCCTGCAGCACCAGCGTGACGTTCCGCAGGTCGAGGGCCTCGAACCAGGCGTCGAGGTAGCGCCCGTGGTCGGCGAGGGAGTACTCGACGTCCGGCTTGCCGGAGTCGCCGAACCCGATCAGGTCGGCGGCGAGCAGGCGGCCGTGACCGGCCAGGTTCCGGACGACGTGCCGCCACAGGAACGAGCTGGTCGGGTTGCCGTGGAGGAAGACGATCGGATCGCCGGTCCCGGACTCCAAAGCCGACACTGGACCTCGGCGTGGTGTCGGCGACCTTCGCCCAGCAGCACCCCGACGTCGTCGACACCTGGCGCAAGGTCGAGGCCCGCGCGCTGGACACGATCAAGTCCGACCCGGCGGGGGCCGCGGACGCGATCGCCAAGGAGATCGGCATCACGCCCGAGGACGCCGCGAACCAGCTGAAGCAGGGCGTGTACCTGACCCCGCAGGAGCTGACGTCGGCCGAGTGGCTGGGCACCGACGGGACGCCGGGCAACGTGGCGCAGAACCTGCAGAGCGCCGCGCAGTTCCTCGCCGAGCAGGGCCAGATCCCGGCGGCGCCGGACCTGGCGACCTTCCAGAAGGGCCTCTACACGAAGGGACTGCCGAATGTCCTCCAGGGCTGAGGCCGCCTCCCCGGAGGCCGCGACGGGCGCGCCCGGCGTCGAGGGCGGTATCTCGGTCCGGGGCATCGCGCACTCCTACCCGGGCCGCCGCGAGCGGGTCCAGGCGCTGGGGCCGCTGGACCTCGACGTCGAGCCGGGGGAGTTCCTCGTGCTCGTCGGCGCGTCGGGCTGCGGCAAGAGCACGCTGCTGCGGCTCATCGCGGGCTTCGAGCGGCCGACCGAGGGCACGCTGACGGTCTCCGGGGCGCCGCCGCAGCCGGGGGCGAGCGCGGCGTGGTGTTCCAGCAGCCGCGGCTGTTCCCGTGGCGGTCCGTGGGCGGCAACGTGGACCTGGCGCTGAAGGACGCGGGCGTCGACACGGCGGACCGGGCCGTCGCGCGCGAGGGCCTGATGAAGCGCGTCGGGCTGCAGGGCACGGCCGACCGGAAGATCTGGGAGATCTCCGGCGGCCAGCAGCAGCGTGTGGCGATCGCCCGCGCGCTGGCGGCACACACGCCGCTGCTGCTGCTCGACGAGCCGTTCGCCGCGCTCGACGCCCTCACCCGGGAGCGGCTGCAGGAGGACGTCCGGGCGGTGAGCCACGAGACCGGCCGGACCAGCGTGTTCGTCACGCACAGCGCCGACGAGGCGGTCTTCCTCGGCTCGCGGATCGTGGTGCTCACCGCGCGCCCGGGCCGGATCGCCCTCGACCTGAAGGTCGACCTGCCGCGCTCCGGTGTCGACCCGGACGAGCTGCGCGGCTCGCCGGAGTACGCCGAGCTGCGGGCCCGGGTCGGCCACGAGGTGAAGGCCGCCGCGGCCTGACGGCGGGCCGGGGGCGCGGCGTGTGATCCCGCGTCCCCGGGTCCCGCCGGCCCCGTGTGAGCCGGGGCGCGCGGGGTAGACCCGGGACATGGCCGAACACGTCGACGACACCCTCTGGAACGAGTTCCACCGCGTCGTGAACATGACGTCCCGCGAGCTGGAGGACTGGCTGCGGACCGACTCCGCGGCGGTCGACTCGGAGGTGGAGCCCGACCACGCCGGCACCTCCACGGGCCGCGAGGTGCTGGCCATCCTGCGCAAGCGCCGCGAGGACCTCACCGCCGCCGACGCCGACTGCATGCGCCGCGTCGTCGACCGGGTCCTGTCCCAGCGCCGCGACGACCTCGAGCCCACCGCCGGCCAGGCGGCCTGGCGGCACAAGCTCATGCGCCTGGGCCACGACCCGCTCAAGCCCGTCGGCGCCTGAGGGCGGGGTCAGGTCCCGAGCGCGGTGCGCCGGCGGCGCCGCCGGGCGGTGTACGGCAGCGTGAACAGGTAGAGACCGCTGAGGAGCAGTACGGCCAGCGGGAGCAGCGGCACGTAGAACACCCAGAAGGGCAGCACCCCGCTCACGGCGACGACGCAGACGATCACGGTGACCGTGAAGACGAGGGACGTCCAGCGGTGTAGCTGCCGGATCACGGTGTTGCGGTTCATCGGGGCCTCCTCGGCGGACGGACGTGTGCGGCCTGCGACCTGCAGGCACGAGGGCGTCCGGGCGATCGGACGGACGGTGCTGTCGACGGCGACGACGCTACGAGCGACCCGATGCCGGGGGCTTCTCGATTCCTGACCGCTTCGCCGACCGGTCCCGCAGCGGTTGCCCTCGCCACCAGCGGGTAGGACGCCCGCATGACCCGACCTGACGAGACCGGCGGCCGCGACCACGGGGACGACACCGTGCTGTCCGGCCAAGAGATCCTGCACGGCGACGAGGTGCTGGAGGGCGAGGGCCCGCAGAGCGGCGCGGGGGAGGGGCCCGATCCCGAGGACGCCGGCGGACCGGGCAGCGTGAGCGGGGCCGGCCCCGGCAGCGTCGGTTCCTGACCGCGGGGTCCCCCGGACTTCCGCAGCGTCAGCCCGGTGTGCGCCCGGACCTTCCGGGTAGCCGGGCGGGGACGCCGGTCCGCGACCACGACGCGGGACCGGGTGCCCGACATCCCACGCACAGCTCCGGAGCGACCCGATGACCCAGCGCAACACCGTCTTCCGCACCCTGCACGAGCTGGGCGTCGCCGCCTGGTTCGGGGGCACCCTGGCCGGTGCCGTCGCCGTCAACGGCACCGCGGCGCAGGCCTCCGACCCGCGCGAGCGGCTCCGGATCGCGAACGCCGGCTGGGCCCGCTGGACCCCGGTGAACCTCGCCGCGATCGGCGCCCATCTCGTCGGGACGACCGGCGTCGGCTGGGGCAACAAGGGCCGGATCGTGGCGCAGAAGGGGGTCGCGGCGTCGAGCGCGGCCATGACCGGCCTGACAGTGGCCGCGCTCGCCGTGACGGCCTACAGCCGGATGCTCGGCAAGAAGCTGGAGGCCGCGGAGGGACAGCCCGTCGAGGGGACGACCGAGCCCGCCGCCGGGACCGCCGAGCCCGCGAGCGCGGCGCAGCGGCGGCTCCGCGTCTGCCAGTGGGTGATCCCGGCCCTCACGGGCGGGCTGGTGGTCGTGAACGCGCTGCACGGCGAGCAGCAGCGGCCCGGTCAACAGCTGCCCGGCCTGCTGGCCCGGCCGGCGCAGGTGCTCGGCCTGACCTGACCCGGCCTCCCGTGGCGTCCGCCGTCCGGCTCCGGCGCCGCCTCAGCCGGCGGGCCGCTCCCGCCGCCACCCCGTAGTACCACCGGAGCCGCCGTCCGTGCCCGGAACGCCGGTTTCCCCCCGTCCGGGGGTGGGCATCTCCCCGCAGTGATCAGGACGGTGTTCCGCGGCCTCGCGCGGCTGCGGGGGAGGCCGGCGTTCCACCCGCGCGGCGTGCTGCTCGGCGGCGAGCTGCAGATCGACGACGCCAGGTCGGCCGTCGGGGCGGCGCTCGGGCCGGGCCCGCACCGGGTGCTGGTGCGGCTGTCGAAGGGCGCCGGCACGCCGGGAGCGCTGCCCGACCTGCTCGGCGTGGCCGTCCGCGTCGAGCCGGACGGGACGCGCGACGCCGTCGACCTGCTGTTCACGAGCTCGACCGCCGGGGGCGTGCTGCTCGCCCCGGCCCGCGGCTGGCGGACCGCGACCTACAGCACCCTGCTGCCCTACGACACGGCGGCGGGCCGGGTGCGGCTGCTCGTCGAGCCGGAGCCGCGGGAGCCGGACCCGCCGGCCGACCCGCGCGCCGTGCCCGACGCCGTGCGGGCCCGGTCGCTGCGGTTCCGGCTGGTCGAGGCCCGGCCGCGGGACCGCCGGGCGGTGGCCACGCTCGTGCTCGGTGAGGAGCGGACCGGGCCGGTGGCGTTCGACCCGGTGCTGCACCAGCACCCGCGGCTGCGCCCGGTGCGGTTGCTCGCCGGCCTGCGCGCCCGGGCCTACTCCGGGTCGCGCCGCGGCCGGCACGCCGCACCGGCCGAGCTGGTGCGCAGCCCGTAGCTACCGGCCGTCGCTCCGGCCCGGTCCGGCGTGGACCGGCGGCAGCGCGCCGCCGGGGTAGGACCGGCCACGCCCCTCGCGCGTCAGCCGGAGCCCGGGGCCGGGCCCGCCA
>NZ_JBEZDN010000058.1:0-47405 GCF_040648315.1 Pseudonocardia sp. NPDC049154 | reverse complement strand
GGCGGCGACGGCGGCGGCGTCGCCGCAGAGCACGGCGTGGTGCAGGATCCGCGCCTCGTCCCGCGGTTCCTGCGCGAGCAGCGCGGCCAGGACCGCGGCACCCAGCCCGAGCCGGCGGGCCCCGGGCAGCACGTCCGCCACGGCCATCCGGGACAGGTCGTGGCGGAAGTCCAGCCCGCCGTCCGCGAGCTCGACGATCCCGCGACGCTCGGCCGGCTCGGCGTCGCTGGCCCAGTCCGGGTGGACGGCGTCGAGCAGGGCCCGGTCGACGCGCGCGGGGACGACCGCGAGCAGGTCGAGCAGCGTGCGGGTGCGCTCCGGCAGGGTCGCCACGCGCTCGAGGACGACGTCGCGCACCGAGGCGGGGACGCCCTCGTCCTCGGCGGCGAGCATCTCGGTGACGAAGAACGGATTGCCCTGGGTCACCGCGTGCAACCGCAGGCCGAGGCCCGACCCGCCGGCCAGCGCGGACACCGCCCGGGCCGAGAGCGGGGCCAGGGCCACCCGGAGCCCGGCGGGCGGCCGGACCAGCGCGAGCAGCCGGCGCAGCGGCGAGCCGGGCAGCACCTCGCCGTCGCGGCAGGTCAGGACCACGAGCGCGGGGAGGGTGTCGAGGCGGCGGGCGAGGAAGGCCAGCGCGTCGACGGTCGCCTCGTCGGCCCAGTGCACGTCCTCGATCACGAGCACGGTGGTGGGGACCGACAGCTCGGCCAGCAGGAGGTCGCGCACCTCGTCCGCGGAGCCCGCAGCCAGCGCGGCGGCCAGGTCCGTCCGCGCCCGCCGCGCGACGTCGTGGAACGGGCCGTGCTCGCGGGCCGTCAGCAGGTGGTCGCACGAGCCGCGCACGACGCGCACGGCCCCGTCGTCGGCCGCCGCGGCCGTGAAGGCCCGCACCAGGCTCGTCTTGCCGATGCCCGCCTCGCCGGCCACGAGCACGACGCGGCCCTCGCCGCCCTGCGCGTCGGCCAGGGCCGTGCGCAGCGTCGCCAGTGCCGCCTCGCGTTCGAGCAGGTCCCGCCGTCCCTCCACCGTGCCTCCCCGCATCGCCGCCGGGCACCGAGTCTCGCAGCGGGGCGGCACACCGGACATGGGTGACCGACCACCTAGGTACCGCCCACGGGTGCCCATCTCCGCCGCTGCGCAGATCGGGCCTGATCTCTCGCGACCCCGACGACATCCGGCTGGAGCCCGTCCACGTGCCGGGCCGACAGGCTCTCCCGAGATGGGTGTCGGTCGCGCCGGGATGGGTGGCCGGCACCGATGAGCCGGAGCACCCCGGCGCCCGATCCTCCTCCCGAGGCCGCCACGGGGAGGCCGCGGGAGGACGGGGCCATGACGACGACCACCATCACGGCGACGCGGACGCACGAGGCCGGGCTCGCCCGCGTGCAGCGGCGCACCCTGGCCGTGCTCGTCGCGGCGCAGGTCGTCGGCGGGGCCGCGGTGAGCACCGGGGTCGTGATCGCGGCCCTGACCGCGGCCCGGCTGTCGGGCTCCGACGTGGTCGGCGGGTTCGCGCTGACCTGCACGGTGCTGGGCGCGGCGCTGGCCGCGGTGCCGCTCGCCCGGGCGGCGTCGTGTCTCGGGCGGCGCGCCGCGCTCGTCGGCGGCTGGACGACGGCGACCGTCGGCGCCGCGGGCGGTGCGCTCGCGGTGGTCCTCGGCAGCTGGGCACTCCTGCTGCTGGCGTGCGTGCCGTTCGGGACCGGGACGGCGACCGGCCTGGCCGCCCGGTTCGCGGGGACCGACCTCGCCGCCCCTGACCGGCGGGCCCGCGCGCTCGCCGTGGTCCTCGCGGCGACGACCGTCGGCGCCGTCTGCGGACCACTCCTCGCCGCACCGGCGCAGCGTGCGGCCGCCGCGGCGGGCCTGGTCCCCGGTGCCGGGCCCTACCTGCTCTGCACCCTGCTGTTCGCGTCGGCCGCGACGATCGTCGCCGCCGGCCTGCGCCCCGATCCGCTGCGGCTCGCCCGCACGCACCACCGTGCTGTGGACCTCGAGGAGCCGGCGCCCGAGGAGCCGCGGACGGGGACGCCGATCGCGCCCCTCTCCCTGGCCCTCGCCGTGGTGGTCGTCGCCCAGCTGGTGATGATCGCCGTGATGTCGATGGCGCCGGTCCACCTGGAGCACGGCGGCGCCGGGCTGGGGGTCGTGGGGCTCGCGATCGGCGCGCACTCGGCCGGCATGTACGCCCTCAGCCCGGTCTTCGGCTGGGCCTCGGACCGGTTCGGGCGGCTCCCCGTCCTCGCGGCCGGGGCGGGCCTGCTGGTGGCCGCCGGCGTCGTCGCGGGCACGGCCGGCCCGCACGACCACCTCCGGCTGACGGCCGGGCTGGTGCTGCTCGGGCTCGGCTGGTCCGCCGCGTTGGTCGCCGGGTCGGCGCTGCTCGTCGACACGGTCCCGCCGGCCGAGCGGCCGCGGTGGCAGGGCCGGGCGGACATCGTGGTGAACCTCAGCGGCGCGCTCGGCGGATCGGTCGCAGGCCTCACGGTGGCCGCGACCTCCTACGAGGTGCTGGCCCTCGGCTGTGCCGGGCTGGCGGGCGGGGTCCTGCTCGCCGTGCTGCGACGGGCCCGCCCCGCCTGACCGTCAGGCCCGGGCGGCCACCGCGGCCTCGAGCGCCCGCACCATCGGCCCGAGCCGGGCGCGCTCGGGCTGGACGTTGGGCACGCCGTGGGCCTCCAGCGGAGCCGCGGTCACCGGCCCGACGCAGACCACGAGGGTGCGCCGCAGGGCCTCGACCACCGGTTCCCGCAGGTCCCGCTCGTCGGCCCGGCGGAGCAGGCCGCCGACCGCGGGCGCGCTGGTGAAGGTCACGGCGTCGAGCCCGCCGGCCACCAGGCGGTCGGTGAGGTGGTCGACGGGGCCGAGGTCCGCGGGCAGCTCCCAGCGGTACACCGGCACGGTGACGACCTCGGCGCCGGCGGCCGACAGCGCGTCGACCAGGTCGGTCAGCGGGTCCCCGTGCAGCTGAAGGGCGATCCGCAAGCCGGCGACCCCGCGGTCCAGCAGGTGCTCCAGCACCTCGGCGGAGGACTCGGTGGCCGGGGACCACGCGTCGGTCAGGCCCGCGCCGCGGATCGCCCCGCGCGCCTTCGGCCCGCGCGCCAGGATCTCCCCGCGGCCGAGGGCCGCGACGAGCTCCTCCCGCAGCCCCCACCGCTCGGCCCCGGCCAGCCAGCCGCGGAACCCGACCCCGGTGGTCGCCACGACGACGTCCGGCGGCGCCGCGAGCAGCCCGCGGGTGATGTCGACGATCCGCTCGTCGTCCTCGACCTGGACGATCCGCACCGCCGCGCCGTGCAGCACCCGGGCGCCGCGCCGCTCGAGGAGCCCGGCGAGCTCCTCCGCCTTGCGCTCGGCCGTCACCCCGACGGTGAGGCCGTGCAGGGGCGCGGCCTGCGCGGAGGCCGTGTCCGTTCCCGACGCTGCTGCCATCGGAGCATGGTGACGGGCCGGGGGCCCCGATGACGAATCGGGCACCGCATCGTCACGCGACGGTCACACCGGCGTCGCGAGTGGATACCCGCGCGTCGGGTAGCACCCACTCATGAGCCGTGACGAGGACCCGCGCCCCGAGCGGGTGCGCACCCTGCACGACACGACGACCGAGGAGCGCTCGCCGGCCGCACCGCCGGGGTCGGAGCCCGACGACCAGGCCGAGGGCGTGGAGCCCATGGCCGAGGTGCCGGGCGGCCCGCAGGTCGACGTGCCCGCCGCGCAGGGCCACATGCCCGAGGACGACCCGACCGAACGGAGCCGGGACTGACGGTCCGGCCCTGCCCGACGTGCCCGGGGCCACGTGAGAACGGCGGGGCACCGGGTACGGGCCTGCCATGACCACGCAGCAGACCCCGCTCGACAGCCTGCCCGGCCGCACCGGCGAGCCCGGCCTGCCGCTCGCCTCCGGCCGCGACACCCTCCGCGTCGCGGGGGCGATCCTGCCCATCGTGGCGCAGGGGGTGATCGCGCGGCGCCGCAGCGTCGTCGCGCTGGCCAGCAAACTCGACGCCGACGGCCGCGGCGTCCGGATCCTGCAGGACGTCGCGACCCGTTACGGGCCCGGCCCGGTGCGGCTGCGGCTGCCGGGGCGGAGGGCCGCGCTCGTGCTCGACGGCGAGGGCGTCCGGCGGGTGCTCGACGGGACGCCGGACCCCTTCGCGCCGGACACCTGGGAGAAACGCAAGGCGCTCGGCCAGTTCCAGCCGCACGGCGTGCTCGTCTCGCACGGCGAGGTCCGCGCCGAGCGGCGTCGGTTCAACGAGGCCGTCCTCGACAGCGGCCACCCGCTGCACCACAACGCCTCGGTGATGGCCCGCGCGGTCGCCCAGGAGGCCGAGCAGCTCGGCCGCGAGGTCGACCGCAGCGGCGAGCTGGACTGGGACGCCTTCATCCGTGCCTGGTGGCGTTTGGTGCGCCGGGTCGTCCTCGGCGACAGCGCCCGCGACGACCACGACCTCACCGACGAGCTGACCCGGCTGCGCAAGGCCGCGAACTGGTCCTTCCTGCTGCCGCGGCACCGGGCCCGCCGGGAGCGGTTCCGCGACCGGGTGCGCGCGCACCTGGAGCGCGCCGAGCCCGGCAGCCTGGCCGAGATGATCGCCCGCACCCCGGCGGACCCGGAGGTCGATCCCGTCGACCAGGTGCCGCAGTGGCTCTTCGCCTACGACCCCGCCGGCGCCGTGGCGCTGCGGGCCCTGGCCGCGCTCGTCGCCCACCCCGCAGAGCTCGCGCGGGCCCGGGAGGAGATCGACGACCGCGACCTCGCCCTGCCCCAGGACCTCCCCCGGCTGCGCGCCGCCGTCCTCGAGTCGGTGCGGCTGTGGCCGACGACGCCGTTGCTGCTGCGCGAGACCTCCCGCCCGGTCCGGTGGGACGACGGGGAGCTCGAGGGGCGGACCGCGCTGGTCATCCCGACCTGGTTCCTGCACCGCGACGGCCGCACACGCGCCGACGCGAACCGCTTCGACCCGCAGCAGTGGCTCGACGGCGCCGCGCAGGAGGACCCGGCCCTGGTCCCGTTCAGCGCCGGCCCGGGCCGCTGCCCCGGCCGCGAGCTCGTCCTGTTCACGACGTCGTTGTTCCTGGCGCACCTGCTGCGTGGCCGGGAGCTGGAGCTCGCGGTCCCGGAGCTGGATCCGCAGGCCTTGTTGCCGGCCGGGGTGGACCCCTTCGCCGTACGACTGCGGGTGCGACCGACCGGGTGACCTGCGGTGTGTAGCGCCGGGCGCCGGGGGTAGCCGAGGGTCATGACCAGCTCACTCCATCCAGACCAGCGGGACGGGCCCGCCCGGCGGGACCCGGCCGAGCTGTCCACCGCCGACCTCCTCCGGCAGCTGTCCGACCAGGTCCGGACCCTCGTGACCGACGAGGTCCAGCTGGCGAAGGCGGAGGTGACGGCCAAGGGCAAGGCCGTCGGCATCGGGGCCGGGTTGGCCGGCGCGGGCACGATGCTCGCGCTCGCCGGCGGCCTGGCGTTCATCGCCGCCGCGATCGCCGCGCTGGCCCTCGTGCTGCCGGTGTGGGCGTCGGCGCTGATCGTCGGCGCGGTGCTCGTGGCGCTCGGCGGTGTGCTCGCACTCGTGGCCAAGAAGGAGATCAGCCGGGGCACCCCGCCGCTGCCGGAGCAGGCCATCGACAGCACCAAGGCGGACGTGGAGACGATCAAGCGGGAGGTCCACCGGTGAGCGAGCCGACCCCCGAGGAGCTGCGGGACCGGATCGCCGCCGAGCGCGCCGAGCTGGGCCGCACGGCCGCGGCGCTCGCGGACCGCGTCGACGTCGGCTCCCGCGCCCGTGCCGCCCGCGACCAGGCCACCGACCAGGTCAAGGCGGGCGTGGGTCAGGCGACCGAGCAGGTCAAGGCGGGCGTGGGTCAGGCGACCGAGCAGGTCAAGGCGGGCGTCGGCCAGGCGCAGGAGGTCGGGCGCGAGGTGCTGACCCGGACCGCCGGGACGGCCAAGCAGGCCGTGAGCACCCTCGACTCGGCCCTCGGGGGCCGGGACCGCACGTCGGCCGTGGCCGCCGGAGCCGGAGCCGCCCTCCTCGCGGTGCTCCTGCTCGTGCTGCGGAGGCGGCGGAGGTGAGAGTGTCGTCCGGGACGAGATGAGGGGCGCGATCCGTGGGGGTCGCGCCCCTTCATCTGTGCGGGGGCGCGAGGTGGAGTTCCGCAGCGGCACGTGCTCGACCATTCAGGTGCGGTGGGCTCGTTGGTGGGGAGCGGTGAGTGGGGCGCGACGAGTGGTTCGGGCTCCGCGCGACGCGGTCGTGGCGACACCTCGACGTCGCGCCGAATGGCCGGCGACCTGCGACGATAGACAACGTATCGAACATCAGTTCGAGTAGAATCAGAGCATGGACGCAGAGCCCGTCGGCACCGGGCGCGACCGCCTTCAGCAGGCCATCGCGCAGCTGGTCGACGCCGCCGGACCCACCGCCACGGCCGACGAGGTCATCGACGCGCTCCGCGCCTACGAAGAGGCCCGACGCTTCCTGGACCGGGCCGTGGTCGACGCCACCGCCGACCTGCAGCGGCGCGGTGTGTTCGCCGAGCGCGGCTATCGTTCCCCGGCCGGGGCGTTGAGCGACCTGCTCGGCTGGGAACGTTTCGAGGCCCGCCGCCGGGTGCTCGCCGCCGAGAACGTCTGCGCCCAGATCGGCCTCGACGGTGCGCCGTTGCCGGCCCGGCTGCCGGCCACCGCGACCGTGTTCGCCTGCGGCGAGGCCGGCCTGCGGCACGTCGAAGTCATCGCCCGGCTGCTCGACAGCGGCCCCGCCGGACGACTGCCGCCCGAGACCTGGGCCGGCGCGGAGGTCCAGCTCGCCGGCAAAGCCGCCGTCTACACACCCTCCGAGCTGCACACCTGGGGCACCCAACTCCTCGAGATCCTCGACCAGGACGGGCCCGAGCCCGACGACACCCCGCCCGCGCAGCTCAACGAACTCCGCCTGTTCCGCTTCCGCACCCGCCCCGGCGGCAAGGTGAGCGGCCGCTTCGACGCCGCGATGTTCGACGCCATCGCCGCCGCGGTCGACGCCGGCGCCGCCCCCCGCGACACCGACGACCACCGCAGCACCGCCGAACGGCAGGCCGAAGCGCTCGCCGAAGCCTGCGCCCAAGTCCTCTCCCGCGGGCGGTTGCCCGAGACCGGCGGCCGCCGCCCCCAGCTCACCGTCACCGTCCGCCTCGAAGACCTCGAACGGCGCGCCGCGTCCGCCGCACTGGAGTTCGGCGGCCGGCTCACCCCGCAGACCCTGCGCCAGTTGGCCTGCGACGCCGGGGTCATCCCGGTCGTGCTCGACGGCACCGGCGTCCCCCTCGACGTCGGCCGCCTCTCCCGCACCGTCCCCGACGGGCTACGCCGCGCGGTCACCGTCCGCGACGGCGGCTGCGCCTTCCCCGGCTGCGACCGGCCACCCTCCTGGTGCGAGATCCATCATGTGCGCGAATGGCAACACGGCGGCCCGACGAGCCTGGGCAACCTGGTCATGCTCTGCACCGTCCACCACCGGCTCATCCACCACTCCCTCTGGGAGATCCGGATGGTCGACGGCCTGCCCGAGTTCATTCCCCCGTCCTGGATCGACCGCAGCCGCACGCCCCGCCGACGACCACCACCGGTACTGACGCCGGTGGGATGAACGACGCGTGCGAGCCCGGGCGCTGTGGGACCTCAGGACGATCGAGCACCGACTCGATCTGCCGCATCCTCATCGCCATGATCCGCGAAACACGCGCTGACTCGAACACCCAGGGCACGCCGGAGGTGCCTCAGTGGGGATCTTCGGTGAACCGAAGGACCTCGGCGGCGAAGAGGTCGGTCCCGGTGTCGATGGCCACGTGCCCCTGTCCGGGCATCACGACGATCCGAGAGTCCGGCAGCGCCGCGTCCACGGCCTCTTCGGCCGATCGAAAGACAGGCAGACTCTCGCTTCCGTTCAGCAGCAGCGTCGGTACCGCGAGATAGGACGTTGCGGCTGACCAAGGCCGCCTCGAGAGCGCACAGCCCTCCGTACGAGTGGCCGAGAAGGTTCACCGGCTCCCCGAGCGAGTCCACCACGGCGGCCACGTCCTCGAACTCCCGCTCCATCGCGAAGTCCTCGGAGTCGCCGCGGCCACCGCGACCGCGACGATCGACGGCGTGGACCGTGTAGCGCTGCTCGAACGCCGGCAGGACGGGAGCCCACCGGCTGTGGTCGGCGGATGTCCCGTGCACCAGCACCAACGGCGGCCCGTCGCCGCGACGCCGGTAGGCGATTGGCGTGCCGTCCTGGGAAGTGACCTTTTCCTGGGTCGAGACGTCCTCCTGAAAACGTGCCGCGCTGGATGATCTCGCCGGCGGCGAAAAGCCTTGGCGAGGGAATTCTCGCCGTCTACGAAGCCGTCACGACCGCCTTACCCGCCCGACATCCCGTCCCGGACACGGCGAAGGGGCGCGATCCCGCAGGATCGCGCCCCTTCCGCGGACCGGCTCAGCGGTCGGCGTCGACCTGACGCCGCTCGTGCTCGGTGCGGGCCTCGAGCTCGTCGTCGTCGACGGGGTGCGGTGTCTTGGCGTGCTCGCGGTGATCCGGGTGGGCCTGCTCCTCGGGGACCATGACGTCGCGCACCTCGGGCTCGTTCTCTCGGGGAGTGCTCATGCGACCGGGATTCCCAGTGCGCCCGGTTCCACACCACAGGAGGTGCCGGCGAGGTCGAGTGCGGCGGCCACGACCTCGGCCGGCGGCACGTCGAGGCACTCGAGCGCGAAGGGGCAGCGGAACTGGCGGCACGGGCTGCACGAGACCGGGCGGCCGAGGACGGCGGCGGGCACCGACCGGGGCCGGTACTGGTCGACGTCCTCGGTGCCGGCGAACAGCACGGTCACCGGCGTGCCGACGGCGTCGGCGAGGTGCATGCCGCCGCTGTTGTTGGTCACGGCGACGGCGGCCCCGGCGAGCAGGCCGGCCAGGCCCGGCACGTCGACCGCGCCGGCCAGCGGGAACACCCCGAGTAGCCCGTCGGCGATCGACCGGACCAGCTCCTCCTCCGCCGCCGGACCGGAGACGACCACCGGGAGCCGGCTCCCCAGCCCGGCCGCGACCTCGCGGAACCCCAGGTACCGCCGCGACGGGCAGGAGGCGCCGGGCAGCAGCACGGCGTACGGGCCCGGGGACAGCCCGAGCCCGGCGAGCGCGGTCCGCGCGTCGCTGTGGCCCGCCGCCGGGACCGCGGCATGCAGGGTGCGAGCGGTCGCGGGGATCCCGAGCCGCCCGAGCAGGTGGAGGGCCCGGTCGACCTGGTGCAGGCCGTCGTCGGGGGCGGGCACCCAGTGCGTGAGCGCGGTTCCGCCGAACTCCTTCGACAGCCCGGCCCGGACCGGGATCCCCGCCCGCCGGCAGACCTCCGCGGCGGGCCACGGGGACTGCGAGAACGAGGTCAGCAGCACCGCGGCGTCGTGGGCGCGGCCCGCAAGATCGGCGACCAGGGCGGCGTCCGGGTCCCGGTCCTCGCCGGTCGGGCCGTCGATCTGCTGCCAGGACACGCGCGCGACCACGACGTCGTCGATCTCGGGCAGCAGGGCGGCGGCGGCCGCGCCCGCGGGCGAGGCGAGCAGCTCGATGCGGGCGTGCGGGGCCGCGGCCCGCAGCGCGGCGAGGGCGGGGCCGGTGAGCAGGACGTCGCCCAGGTTGTCCGGCCGCACGACCAGGATCCGGCGCAGCGCCGGCCAGTTCACGGGGGCGCCCACCAGGGCCGCCGGATGCTCGAACACGGTCAGGTGTGTTCCCGCCCGGCCGCCCGTCAACCCCGGCGTCGATCAACCCGCCCGTTTCGCGCCCTGCTCCTCGGGAACCGTCCACGGGTGATCGTGATGGTGCAGGGCGGGGCCGATCCCGCCCGCGACGGCGTGGCCGACTACACCGCCCACCTGGTCGAGACGCTGCGGGAGACCGGCGAGCACGTCGAGCCCGTGAGCGTGGCCGGCTCGCCCACGAGTGTCGCCCGCGCGGCGCGGCGGATCCGCGCGCTCGGGCCGGACGTCGTGCACGTGCAGTTCGCGCCCTCGGCGTTCGGCTTCTCCCCCTGGCCCGGCCTGCTGCCCGACCTGGTCCGGGCTCCCGTCGTGACGACGGTGCACGAGTACGGCTGGTGGGCCTCCCCGTCGTGGGTGCCCGGCCGGGTGTGGCGCGCGGTGGAGCGCCGCGGCGTCGACCGCGAGACCTGGCGGCTCGTCCCCCGCAGCGCCGCCGTGCTCACCACGAACGCGGGCCACGAGCGGACCCTGCGCGAGCGCATGGGCGTCGAGCCGGTGCTCGTGCCGCTGGCGCCGAACGTGCCGGACCTCGGACCCGCGCCCCGCACCGAGACGCGCCGCCGGCTCGGGGTGCCGGACGACGCCGAGGTCGTCGCCTTCTTCGGGTTCGTCCACCCCGTGAAGGGCGTCCGGTACCTCGCCGAGGCGCTCGCCCGGCTGCGCGCCGAGGGCCGGGACCGGCTGCACCTGCTCGTCGTCGGCGGGTTCACCTCGCTGGCCCTGCCCGAGGACGAGGCACAGGCCTTCCGGACCGAGCTGCTCGGCCAGATCGAGGCGGCGGGCGTCGCCGAGCACGTCACGGTGACCGGGCACCTGCCCGAGAAGGACGTCTCGGCCGCCCTGCACGCCGCCGACCTCGCCGCGTTCCCCCTGACCGCCGGCGCCACGACCAAGAGCGGCGCGCTGCTGTCGGCCTTCGCGCACGGCCTGCCGACGGTCGTCACCCGCGCCGACCCGCCCGATCCCGAGCTGGTCGACGGGGAGACCGTGGTGGTCGCCCCGACGGTCCGCGACGGCGCGGCCCTCGCCGACGCCCTCCGCAGGCTGCTCGACGACCCGGCCCTGCGCCTGCGCGTGGCCGCCGGCGGGGACGCGGTCGGCGCCGCGCGGAGCTGGGAGCGGATCGCGGAGCTGCACCGGAAGATCTACGCCGAGGTCCGTGCGGGTGCCTGACGACATCCTGGTCATCGACCTGCTCGGCGGGCTGGGCGACCTGGTCATGGCGCTGCCCGTGGTGCACGGGCTGGCCGAGCGGTTCCCCGGGGCCGCGCTGCGCGTGCTGACCCACGACCCCGGCGCCACCCTGCTCGAGTCCGATCCCGCCGTGGCCGAGGTGCTGCGCGCGGAGAAGGGCCGGGAGCGTGCGGCGGTCGAGGCCGCGCTGGAGAACACCGACCTCGTCGTCAGCACCACCCGGCTGCACGGGATCCCGGACCTGGTCGAGGAGCGCGGGATCCCGGGCGTCACGAACCTGTGGCGCTCCCCGCCGCCCGACGAGCCGGTCTCCCGCCGCTACGTGCGGATCCTCGCCGGGGAGGGGCTCGTCGCGCCGGAGTACCGGCCGCCGCGGATCCACCTGACCGACGCCGAGGTCCGCGCGGCCGACGCCGACCTGCCGACGGGTGTGCCCGTCGTGCTCGTGCCGGGCGCCGGGATGGCGGTGAAGCTGTGGCCGCACTGGGCCGCGCTCGCCGACCTGCTGGACGAGGTCCCGGTGGTGGCCGTCGGCCCCGGCGCGCCCGTACCGGAACTCCCGCCGACGGACCTGCGCGGCCTCGCGGCCCGGTTCGCCGCCGTCGCCCGCCGCGGCGGGGTCGTGGTGGGCGGCGACACCGGTCCGGCACGCGTCGCGGCGGCGGTCGGTGCCCGCACCGTCGGCCTGTTCGGCCCCACCCTCGCCGCCCGCTACGGGCTCGACGACCCGGCCACGAACCTGCAGGGCCTGCCGGAGTGCCCGCACCGGCGGGCCACGGCGATCACCGAGCAGATGTGCTGGTGGGAGGCCCGGTGCCCGCTCACCGCCACCGGAGGGCCGGCCTGCATGGCCGACCTCCCCCCGGCGGCGGTCGCGGCCGCGGTGCGGGCGGCGCTCCCGGTTTCCCGATCCCCGGTCTTCAGCCCCTGAGCACGCCGTCGGCGGTCACCGGGCGGTCCGGGATCGTGGTGCCCGACTCCAGGTGCACGGCGCCGGACGGCAGGATCCCGGCCCCGCCGAACTTCGCCATGACCCGCTGCTCGGCCACGACGTCCTCGCCCACGGCCTCCTCCGGCACGTCCCGCCAGAAGTCGAAGCCGCCGACCGCCACGAGCGCCTCGCGGTCGTAGAGCACGCAGCCCGCCACCCAGGCGATCTTGTAGGCCAGCCGGCGCTCGCCGGCGCGGAGGTGCCTGCGGGCCAGGTGGATCGGCGTGGCGGCGTTGTGCAGCCGCCAGCGTTCCCACTCGGGGGTGTCCGGGTGCAGCGTCTCCGGGACCGGCGCGCCCTCCCAGCGCTCGAACGGCTCCTGCTCGGCGGGCCGCTCGTCGTCGAGGTGCGACAGGCCCTGCATGGCCGCGCCGACCATGCCGCAACCCAGCTCGGTGATCGCCTCGTGCAGCAGCGCGATCGTGCCGGGCGCGAGCCAGACGTCGTCGTCGAGGAAGAGCACGTACCGCGCGGTCGAGGCGCCCAGGAGCGCGGCGCGGTGCTCGACGACGCCGCGGCGGGGCAGATGCCGACGGGTGCGGACCCGGTGTCCCCGCAGCTCCAGCACCCGGATCATCGCCTGCGCGGGCTCGGTCTCGTAGGAGGCGGCGGCGTCGGACTGGTCCGAGACCACGACGTCGAACGGATGGTCCTGGGCGGCCAGGCCGGCCAGCGTGGTGGCCAGCTCCACGGGGCGGTTGCGGGTGGGCACCAGCACCTCGACGGCCGCCGCCCCGCTCCCCTCCCCCGGGTCGGCCTCGATCCGGCCCGGGCTCGTCGCGCCGGTCACGCCGCGGGGTCCACGACGACCATGGTCCACCCCGGTTCGTGCCGGTCGAAGGTCTCGTACGCCTCGACGGCGCCGGTCATGCCCTCCCGCGTGGTGACGGCGCGGCCCTCGTCGAGCCGGCCGAAGGCGATCAGGTCGATGATGCGCGGCAGCCGCGCGCGGTGCGGGCAGTTGCCGGCCTTCACGGTGAGGTTGCGGTTCATGACCTCGCCGATCGGAAACGTCGCCGCCCACTGCGCTGCCTGCGAGGGCGCGGCGCACAGCGCGATGTCGCCGGGCCCGTTCCACACGACGACCTTCATGCTCGTCCACCTCTCGGGTCGGGGTCGTTCCGGGCCGCGGCTACCCGGTCCGGGCCGTCGCATGCGGCCGGACATCCCCTCGCCCGGGTGCATGGCGGGTGGCGCACCCGGGTAGTCGCCCAGGCATGACGGTGCAGGTCGTGCCGCGTGTCGCGGAGGGGCGGTGAGCTCGTCGTGCGGGGGCCCTGTGATCCCTGGCTCGCGGCCGTCGCCGCCCGCGGCCGCTTCACCGGCGCGCCCGCCCTCCCGGTCCCGGACGTCCGGCGGTGCGTGGCCGCGACCGCGCACCTCCACGAGGAGCTCTGCGCCGCGGGCGGGCTGATGGCGACGCTCGCCGAGGCCGGCTGCGCGGTCGAGGCCCTCGCCGTGACGGACGGCGACGGCGGCCCGGAGCGCCCCGGCGCCCACTCGCGCGACCGCGCGGAGAACCACGCGGAGAACCACGCGGAGAACCACGCGGAGAACCACGCGGAGAACCACGCGGAGAACCACGCGGAGAACCACGCGGAGGACCACGCGGAGGACCGGCGCGACCGGCCGTCGGTCGCTCGCGGCTACACCGCGCTGCGTCTCGACCCGCTGCGCCGCTACCGGCTCGGCCTGCCGGCCCCACTGCCTCCGCCGGACGACCGCCTCGACGCCGGATCGGACGTCGAGGCCGCCCTGGCCGACCTCGTCCGCGCGGACCCGGAGGGCACGCTGCTCGTCGCGCCGTGGGAGCAGGACGGCCACCCGGACCACGACCTCGTCGGCGCGGTGGCCGCCCGCGTCGCCCGGGAGCACCGCGTCCGGCTGCTGCGGTACGTGCTCGAACCGTGGCGCGACGACGGCACACCCTCCGGGATCGCGCTCCTCCCCCGGCAGGCGGTGCGGCGGTTCCGGCTCTCCGGCGGAGTGCTGCAACGCAAGGACCGGGCCGTCGCCGGCCTCGCGGCGGGGCGCGCGGACACCGGGCCCGGCTGCGCCGAGGCGGAGCTCTTCCTGGTGTGACGGCGGGTGAGCCGCGCCGGGGTGTCGACGGCGCCGTGCCGGGCATCCCTCCCCCATGGCCACCCCCGATGCACCGGTCCGCCCGGTCGCCCTGGTCACCGGCGCCAGCCGCGGCCTGGGCTACCTGATCGCCCGCGAGCTCGCCGACCGCGGTCACGACCTGCTGCTCTGTGCCCGGGACGCCGAGGGCCTGCAGCCCGCCCGCGCCGACCTCGAGGCACGCGGCGCGCGGGTCGTGACGGTGGCGGCGGACGTCGGCAGGCCCGAGGCCGCCCGCGAGCTCGTGGGCACCGCCGAGCGCGAGTTCGGCCGGCTCGACGTGCTGGTCGCCAACGCCGGCATCATCCAGGTGGGGCCCCAGGCGGACCTGCGCGAGGAGGACTACGAGCAGGCCATGGACGTCATGTTCTGGGGGCTCGCCCGGCCCGCGCTGGAGGCGCTGCCGCTGCTGGCCCGCACCGGTGGCCGGATCCTCGCCGTGACGTCGATCGGCGGGAAGCTCCCCGCCCCGCACCTGCTGCCGTACGGGGCGGCCAAGCACGCCGCCGTCGGGTTCGCGGAGGGGCTGCGGCTGGAGGCCGGCCGGCAGGGCGTGTCGGTGACCGTCGGCGTGCCCGGGCTGATGCGGACCGGCTCCTCGCGCAACGCGCTGGTGACCGGCGAGGCGCAGGCGGAACGGTCCTGGTTCACGGTCGGCGCGTCCCTGCCGCTGGTGTCGATGGACGCCGAGCGGGCCGCCGCCCGCCTGGTCCGCGCCACCCTGCGCGGGACTCCGGAGATCATCCTGACGCCGCTGGCCAACATCGGGTCGCGGGTGCACGCCCTCGCGCCCTCGACGACGTTGCGGCTGCTCACCGCCGTCGAACGGCTGCTGCCCGGGCCGACCGGCACCGGCGGGCCGCCCCGCCCGGCCTACACCGCGCCGCTGCCCGGCTGGCTGCGCCGGCTGACCGGGCTGGACAAGGCCGCCGCCGAGCGCTGGCACGAGCACACCGATCTCGCCCCCGATCCGGGGCCCGGTGTCGGTCCCGACCGGACGGGTACTCCCCGACGATGACGCGCACCCGTGCCCTCGTGACCAACGACGACGGCATCGACTCCCCCGGCCTGGCCGTGCTGGCCGAGGCCGCGAGCGAGGCCGGGCTCGACGTCGTTATCGCCGCCCCCGAGCACCAGTTCTCCGGCGCCAGCGCATCCATCACCGCCGTCCAGGAGGACGGCCGGACCGTGGTGCGCGAGGTGGAGGGCCCGTCCGGGCTGCCCGCGTACGCCGTGCGGGCGGCGCCCGCGCACATCGTGGTCGCCGGTCTGCAGGGCTGGTTCGACCCCGCACCCGACCTGGTCCTGTCGGGGATCAACCGGGGCGGGAACGTCGGGCGCGCGGTGCTGCACTCCGGCACGGTCGGCGCCGCCCTCACCGCCGGCCTGCACGACCGGCGTGGTCTGGCCGTCTCGCTCGACGTCGCCCTCGGCGCCGAGGAGGACGAGCACTGGGAGGCCGTGACCGGGTACCTCCCGCGCGTGCTGGAGCTGCTGCTCGACAGCCCCCTCGGCACCACGCTGTCGCTGAACGTGCCCGACCGGCCCGTCGAGGAGCACCGCGAGCTGCGGCTCGCCCCGCTGGACCCGCGCGGTGTCGTCCAGACCCTGGTCGAGGACGCCGACGGCCAGGGCCTGCTGCTGCGCGAGGCCGAGACCGGCGAGCGGGCCGAGCCGGACAGCGACCGCGCCCTGCTGGCCGCCGGCCACCCCACCCTGACCGCTCTGCGCGGCCTGTGCGAGGACCCCGATCTGCTCGTGCCCGAGCGCCTCGCCCACTCCGCGCGCCTGACCGACGAGAGGACGCACGCATGAACACCACGCAGGCCCGCGAGAAGCTGACCGCCGAGCTCGAGCGGCTCGACCACGAGGCCGGCGAGGAGGCCCGCGACCAGGAGGAGCAGCGGGACTCCGACGAGCTGTCCGGTGGCATGGACTTCGGCGACCGCGGCTCGCGGGAGACCGAGGCGATGGAGGACGACCTGGCGCTGGGCACGCTGCGGATGCAGCGCGCCGAGGTCGTCGCGGCCCTGGAGCGGATCGAGGCCGGCGAGTACGGCCGCTGCGCCGTGTGCGGCAAGGAGATCGACGACGAGCGGCTGGAGGCCCGTCCGGAGACGGACACCTGCCGCGAACACGCGGACACCACGTCGCCGAGCCGGCCGGGCAGCGTGCCGCGCGTCGACACGTGAGCAGGCCTCCGGAGTAGGGCCGCGGACGGGCGGGTACGAGACCGGTATGTCGGATTCGTGCCCGCTCGTCGTCGTTTTCGCCCCCTCCCCCCTCATCACCGTCACCATCGAGGACCGCGCCGGACAGCCCGAGCTGCACGTCCACGCCGGCGGGCAGGGCGTCTGGCAGGCGCGGATGCTCGCCGCGCTCGGAGCGCCGGTGCGGCTGTGTGCCGGGCTGGGCGGGGAGACCGGCAGGCTGCTGGAGCGGATGATCGCCGTCGACGGCATGGAGCTGCGGTTCGTCGAGACCGCGGCGCGCAACGGTGGCTACGTGCACGACCGGCGGCAGCCGGAGGACGAGGGCCGGGTCGAGATCGCCGCCGAGCTCCCGGCCCCGCTCGACCGGCACGAGCTCGACGGCCTCTACGAGCTCACCCTCGCCGAGGGGCTGCAGGCCGGGACGGTGCTGCTGTCCGGCCCGCAGTCCGAGACCGTCGTGCCGTCCCGGCTGTACCAGCGGCTGGCCGGGGACCTGCGCGCCAACGGTGTGCGGGTGGTCGCCGACCTTGCCGGCGAGCGGATGGAGGCGGTCGTCGAGGCCGGGGTCGACCTGCTCAAGGTCAGCGACGAGGAGCTGGTGGCGCACTCGCGGGCCGAGTCCACCGAGGTCGACGACGTCGTGCCGGCGATGCGGCAGCTGCTGAAGGACGGGGCGCGGGCCGTCGTGGTGAGCCGGGCGGGCGAGCCCGCGCTCGCCCTCGACGGCGAGTCGGACGAGATCCTCACCATCACCCCGCCGCCCGTGCAGGCCAACGACCCGCGCGGCGCCGGCGACTCGCAGACGGCGGGGATGACGGCGCGGCTCGCGGCGGGCGGGTCGTGGGAGGACGTGCTGAAGGTCGGTGCGGCCTGCGGCGCCCTCAACGTCGTCCGGCACGGGCTCGGCACCGGCGGCGCCGAGGCGGTGCAGGTCCTGGCCGACCGCGTCCAGCTCGCCCCGCTGAAGTAGCGCGCCCCCTCCCGCCCCGCGAGCCGCGCTCCGGGCTCCGGGCTCCGGGCTCCGGGCTCCGGGCTCCGCGAGTCGGGACATCCAGCAGCGCGAGTCGGGAGTTCTGGCACCGCGAGTCGGGAGTTCTGGCACCGCGACTCCCGCCCGCCCTCCCCGAGTCGGCGGTCACAAACGACCGGGTCGGCGATTCCGGGAAATCGGCGATGGGTGTTCGCTCGGCTCGGCCACGGTTGGTGGCGCGGGCAGCGGGTAGTCGATCTCCGTGGCGGCTCCCGTCCTGCTCGCGCTGCGGGCGTTGAACCTCGGCGACCTGTTGACCGTCGTGCCCGCGCTGCGGGCGCTGCGCCGGCACCACCCGGAGCACCGGATCGTGCTGGCCACCGCGGGAGTCCTGGAACCGCTCGCCGCGCTCATCGGCGCGGTCGACGAGGTGCTGCCCACCCCGGCGCCCGACGCGCTGGCCTTCCGCGGCGAGGTCGACGTGGCCGTGAACCTGCACGGCGCGGGCCCCCAGAGCCATCGGGCACTCGACGCCCTGCACCCTCGTCGTCGCATCGGACCGGGCCGCCCCGAGCTGGGGTGGCCCGGTCCGCCGGCCGAGGAGCTCGACACGTTGCACGAGCGCGTCCGCTGGTGCGCGATGCTCGCCCACCACGGCATCCCGGCCGATCCCGAGGACCTCCGCCTCCCCGCGCCGGCCGGCACTGCTCCCGGACCCGCACGTCCCGTCGTCATCCATCCCGGCGCGGCCTTCGGTGCCAAGTGCTGGCCGGCCGACCGCTTCGCCGCCCTGGCCCGCCGGCTCGCCCCGCTCGGCCCCGTCGTCGTGACGGGCGGACCGCAGGAGCGGCCCCTCGCCGAGCGGGTCGCGGCGGCCGCCGACCTGTCCGACGACCGTGTCCTCGCCGGGCGGACCTCGATCGCCGAGCTCGCGGCCCTGGTCGCCGGTGCGGCGCTGGTCGTCAGCGGGGACACCGGGATCGCGCACCTCGCCGCCGCGTTCGGGCGGCCGTCGGTCGTGCTGTTCGGCCCGGTCGGGCCGGAGCGCTGGGGCCCGCCCACCGGTCCCCACCGTGCCCTCACGCACGCCGACATCCGTAGGGGCGACCCGTTCGCCGACGACCCGGATCCGGCCCTGCTCGCGATCGGCGTGGACGAGGTGGAGGCGACGTGCCTCGACGTCACCGCGTCGAGCGGGTGTGTCGAGCCCGCCACCGCGGGTACGGAGGCCTCATGAACGAGCCGACCCGCGACAGCCGCGACGACGTGACCCGGCCCGACATGATCGCCCACGACGAGATCGCGACCGACCCCGCCGCGGACCTCGAGGACGTGATCGACCGTGGCACCGGTCTCGACGACGAGGAGATCGACCCGACCACCGAGGCCGACCCCTACGACGTGCTGGAACAGCACCGCGAGGTCCCGGTCGACGACGACGAGGCGCCGCGCGGCTGACTCGTCCGCTTCTCGAGGCGATGATCGCCGTCCCGGACCGCTCGGCGCCACATCCGGCCGCAGCCGGTCCCGAGCGGCGATCACGTCCAGACATCCCGACTCGCGAAAGCTGATGGCGCATTCCGCGGGAGCCCCGAGCCCCACTCACGGGTGCGGAAATCCCGACTCGCGGTGCCGGAACCCCCGACTCGCGGTGCCGGAACCCCCGACTCGCGGTGCCGGAACTCCCGACTCGCGGTGCCAGAACTCCCGACTCGCGGGGAAGGCCGGCTCACCACCGGTCGTGAGTGCGAAGTGCCCCTCTCGCAGCACTTCGCACTCACGGGAGTCAGGAGGCGCGTTCGGACACGTTCGCGGGCGACACCTGGGTCCACCGGCCGTCGATGCACCGGACCGTCGCGGCACCACCCGCCTCCACGAACCGGCCGGCGGCCTCGACGGCGCGCTCCACCGCCGCGCGCAGCGACGCCCCGCCGGCGAGGGCCGCGGCGAGCCGGCCCGCGAAGGCGTCGCCCGCGCCGCAGGGGTCGCCGCCCGTCACGTCCAGGGCGGGCACCGCGACCCGGTCCGACGCGGTCACCAGGACCGCGCCCCGGTCGCCCCGCGTCACGACGACGGCGTGGCTCTCCCGCCGTCGTCGCAGCTCTGCGGCACAGCCGACCGCGTCCCCGCCCGGCAGCCCGAGCGCGCCCGCGGCTTCCTCGGCGTTCGGCGTCATGATCACGCCGGGCACCGGGTCGGAGCCCTTGGGGTGCGGGTCCCACACCACCGGCGTCCCGGCCGCGACGGCGCCGGAGAGCATCCGCCGCACCTGTGGGTCGGCCGTGACACCGCGGCCGTAGTCCGACACCAGCACCGCGCCCGCACCGTCGAGCACCCGGCTCAGAGCGGTGCGGACCGTCTCGCCGAACTCGTCGGCCGGGCGGCCGCTGCCCGTGTCCGTGCGCAGCAACGGGCCCTCGCCGGAGTGCCACCGGCACTTGACCGGGGTCCCGCCCGTCGCCGGCCCCGTGATCAGGTCCAGCGTCGGCGCGAGCAGCCCGCGCACCCGCTCGCCGTCCTCCGCGAGGGCCGCGACGAGGGTCGTCCGGACCCCGGAGCCGGCGAGCAGCGCCGCGGCCAGCCCGGCCCCGCCCGGCCGCGCCACCTCACCGGTGACGTCGAGGACGGGGACGGGCGCGTCCGGGCAGAGCCGCTCGACCTCGCCGTGCACGTCGACGTCGAGCAGCACGTCCCCGACGACCACGACGGAGCTCATCGCCCGGCCCCCTCGGCGGCCCGCGCCACGATGGCGCTGGTGGAGTGGTCGGCGAGGTAACCGAGGATCCGGACCTCCCCACCCAGCCGCTCCACCACCGGCGTCTCCGGCAGCATCTCCGGGGTGTAGTCCCCGCCTTTGCAGTAGACGTCCGGCCGCACCAGGTCGAGCAGCTCGACCGGGCTGTCGGTGTCGAACGAGGTCACCAGGTCGACCGCCGCCAGCGCGCCGATCACCCCGGCGCGGTCCTCGAGCGGGTTGACCGGGCGCGTCGGACCCTTGAGCCGGGCCACGCAGTCGTCGCTGTTCAGGGCCACGACCAGCACGTCCCCCAGCTCGGCGGCCTCCCGCAGATAGGCCACGTGCCCGCGGTGCAGCACGTCGAAGCAGCCGTTGGTGAACACGATGCGGTGCCCGGCCGCCCGGTGCTCGGCCAGCACGGTCAGCAGGTCCCGGTGCGACAGCACGCTGCCCGGGTCCCCGGCCGCGAGCCGGCTGGTCAGCGCCGCGGCGGTGCATACCGCGGTCCCCGACAACGTGACGACGACGTCGGCGGCGGTCTGCGCCAGCGACAGCGCCTCCTCCCGTGGCGTCCCCGACGCGACGGCCACGGTCCAGGCCGCGGCGAACACGTCGCCGGCCCCGCAGGCGCCCGACGGCGGTGCGTGCTCCCCCGCCGGCCGCCGCAACGGCGTGCCGTCCGCGGGGAGCCGCACGGACCCGTCGACGTCCAGGGTGAGCAGCACCTCCGACGCCCCGGTGGCCGCGCGTAGTGCCGACGCGTGCTCCAGCCCCCACGCGAGCCGGTCGCGCTCGGGCAGGTCGACGCCGAGCACGGCGGCGGCCTCCTCGACGCTCGGCGTGACGGCGTCGGGCGTCAGCTCGGCCCACGGCGCGAGGTCGTGCGCGTCGACGACCAGCAGCGGGATCCGGCTGCGCGCCCGCGCGATCCGCCGGCGCACCGCGGGCGAGAGCGCGCCGAGCCCGTAGTCGGCGACCAGCACCGCGTCGGGGCCGTCGGCCAGCGCCGCGGTGGTCTGGTCGGCGAGCGCGCGGACGGTCGCGCTGCCGGGAAGGCCCGGCGGCACCACGTCGTAACGGGCCACGGGCTGCCCGGGCGGGTCGCCGGCGACGATGCGGCGCTTGGCCGCCGTCGCGCGGGCCGGGTCGAGCACGCACCGGTCCGTGCGGACGCCGGCCTCGGCCAGCGCCGAGCGCAGGGTGCGGCCGTCCGGGTCGTCGCCGACCGTGCAGGCGATCTCGACGTCGGCGCCCAGCGCGGCCAGCGCCACGGCGGCGTTGCCCGCTCCGCCGGCCGCGACCTCCTCGGACGACGGTTCGACGACCGGGACGGGCCCGTCGCGGGCGACCCGGCGGGCGCTGCCGCGCACCCAGCCGTCGAGCACGACGTCGCCCAGCACGAGAACCCGGGGCCGCCGGTCGGGGATGCGCGCGGCCGCGGCCACGGAGGCGACCGGGGCGCACGACACGGGGATCAGGGCCACGAGGGCTCCTCGGACTGGCACACCACCAGCTCGCGGACCTCGCACCCCTCGGGGCGGGTCAGCGCGAACAGGACGGTGGCGGCGACGTTGCGCGGGTCGTTGAGCTTGGCGTCCGGGCCGGGCCGGTACTGCTCGGTACGGCCGTCGAAGAACGCGGTGTCCATGCCGCCGGGCACCAGCGTGGTCAGCCCGACCTCGCCGGCCAGCTCCGCCGCCAGGGCGCGGCTCATCCCGAGCACGCCGAACTTGGAGGCGCAGTAGGCCGAGGCGTCGGACAGGGCGCGCAGGCCGAGCGTGGAGGCGACCGTGACGATCCGCCCGCGACGCTCCTTCAGGCTCGGCAGCGCGGCCCGGATGACCGCGGCGGTACCGAGCAGGTTGACCTTGATCACGCGTTCCCAGTCCTCGGCGGACACCTCGTCGATCCGGCCGCAGGCGTCGGTACCCGCGCAGGTGACGACGCCGTCGACGCCGCCCGCCCGCTCGACGAGCGCACGGACTGCCTCCTCGGCCGCGCGGGTGTCGGCGAGGTCGGCGAGCGCGTGGGCGGCGTCGGCGGCCTCGGTCAGGCCGGGCGTCGGGTCCACGCGGTCGACGAGCAGCGGGGTGCCGCCCGCCGTGGCGACGGCCTCGGCGACGGCCCGGCCGAGGCCGGAGGCGGCACCGGTGACGAGCACCGTCCCGACCGGGCGCGAGGTGGGGAGCCGGTCGCGGGGGTCGCTCGCGGGCGTGGGGTGGGGTGTGGTGTCGGTGAGTGTCATGCGGGTCTCCTCACGGTCGTCGGGGCGATCGTCGGGTCGAGGGCGGGTGCCCGGCGGTGGGTCCGGTGGTGCCGGGCCACCAGCCCGGCCGGGACACCCGGCGCAGCGGGCAGCTGCGCCTCGAGGGCCCGGCAGAGCATGTGCACCGCGGCGAGGTGCGACTCCTGCACCGTCGCGGTGTCACCCGGCAGGCAGACGGCGTCGGTGGCGCGCCCGGCCAAGGGGTTCGGGCCGGGCCCGGTGAGGGCCCAGCAGTCCATGTCGAGCTCGCGCGCGGCGTCGGCCGCGGCGAGCAGGTTGGGGCTGCGGCCGCTGGTGGACAGCAGCAGCAGGACGTCCCCGGGGCGGCCGTGCGCGCGGACCTGCCGCGCGAACACCTCCTCGTAGCCGTAGTCGTTGCCGATCGCGGTCATCGACGAGGTGTCGGCGTGCAGGGCGATCGCGGAGAGCGCCTGGCGCTCGCCGTCGAACCGGCCGACCAGCTCCGCGGTGAGGTGCTGGGCCTCCGCCGCGCTGCCGCCGTTGCCGGCCGCGAGCAGGCGGCCGCCGCCCGGCAGCAGCCCGGCGAGCGTGGCGCCCCACCGCACGAGGGTCGGGGCCGCGGCGCGCAGGGCGGGCAGGGCGGCCTCCAGCCGGTCGACGTGCCCGCCCAGGACCTGGTGTGGACTCACGTCGGCCATCACCGCACCCCCGTCCGAGCCTCGCGCGACACCGGGGCCCCGGCCTCGCGGCCGGCGATCGCCTCGCGGTAGGCCACCGCGGTGGAGCCGGCGACCTTCGCCCAGGTGTAGCGGGACAGCACCCGGCGACGCCCGGCGGCGCCGAAGTCGGCCACCGCCTGCGGGTCCTCCAGCAGCGCCCGCAGCGCCGCGCCCAGCGCCTCCGGGTCGCGCGGCGGGACCAGCAGGCCGGTCTCGCCGTCGACGACCGTGTCCTTCATGCCGCCGACCGCAGTCGCGACGACGGGCCGGCCGCAGGACATGGCCTCCAGGGGGACGATGCCGAAGGGCTCGTACCAGGGCGCGCAGACCACGGCGTCGGCCGAGCGGATCAGCGCCGGCACGTCGGGCCGCCGGACGGCGCCGAGGAACCGCACCCGGCCGGCGACGCGCATCCGGCGGGCCAGCCCGCGCAGCCGGTTCAGCTCCGGGTCGGCCATCAGGTCCATCCGGGCGGGCGGCCCGCCGGCGACGACGAGCTCGGTGTCGGGGACGTCGCGCAGGGCCTTGACGACCTCGTCGACGCCCTTGCGCCGCACCACCCGCCCGAGCGCGAGCAGCCGCTTCCGGCGGCCGCGTCGCGGCGTCGGTCCCTCCGGGCCGAACTCCTCGGGGTCCACCCCGCACGGCACCACGGAGATGCGGCGGCGGTTGGCGCCCAGGCGCAGCAGTTCGAACAGTTCGTCCTCACAGGACGCGGTGAGCCGGTCCGCGGTGCGCACCAACGTCTCCTCGGCCGCGATGCGGCCGGTCGGGCTGGTGTCGTCCGCGCCCTGCTCGCGTTTCTTGACGTGGCCGAGCGCGTGGAAGGTCTGCACCAGCGGCAGGCCGAGCAGGCCCGCTGCGCCCCGGGCGGCGAGCCCGGACATCCAGAAGTGCGCGTGGGCGACGTCCGGCGGATCGGCGCGCCAGGCCCGCTCCAGCTGCTGGGCCAGCAGCGGGACGAAGGGCACGAGGTCGTCCTTCGGCACGGGCCGCGCCGGGCCCGCGGTGACGTGCCGGACGCGCGCGCCCGGGCCGAACGCGACCACCTCCGGCAGGTCCGGGTGGTCCCGCCGGGTGTAGACGGTGACGTCGTGCCCCGCCCGGCCGAGCGCCAGGCTCAGCTCCCGGACGTGCACGTTCTGCCCTCCCGAGTCCGGTCCGCCGGGCTCGGCGAGGGGGCTGGCGTGTTCGGACACCATGGCGATCCGCATGGGTCAGCTCCTTCCGGTGAGAGCGGGTCTCGGGGCGAGGGTGGGAGCGGTGTCGGTGACGCGGGCGAGCACGCCCTCCCAGTCGTGCAGGAAGCGCTCCACGCCGAACCGGGCGAGCGCGGCCTCGCGTGCCGCCCGGCCGGCGGTCGCCGCCGCCTCCGGGTCGGCGACGAGGTCGGTGAGCCCGCGGCGCAGCCGGCGCAAGTCGGTGGAACACACCCCGGCGGCCGGGGGCACCCGTTCCGGCGCCTCGGTGGTGCCGACCACCACCACCGGCATCCCGAGCATCATCGCCTCGATCAGCGAGAGCCCGAGCGAGGTCCAGCGCGCGGTGTGCAGGTAGACGCGGCGGCGCGCCAGTTCGGTGTGCATCCGGTGCTGGGGCAGGTCGCCGCAGCTCCGGACACCCGGTAGATCGAGGTCGTCCGTACCGATGCCGAAGACGTCGACGGGAACGTCGGCCGCCAACCGGGCGACGATGTCCGTGCCTGTGATCCTGTTGCGCCGCAACGGCTCGTTGATGCAGGTCGCCGCCGAGGCCACCTCGCCCGTGTACCGGTGCCCGGGGTCGAGGACACCGTGCTCCACCACCGTCGTGGGCGTGCTTCCCGCGTCCCACATCAACGCGTTGAAGTGCGTGACGTGCACGAGCAGCAGGTCGTCGCGATCGGCCATCGGGTGCCGCGTGGTGGCCGCACCCTCGCGCGGGGCGTTGTGCTCCAGATAGATCGCCGGCACGTCGCGACCGGGCACCCGGCCCAGCCACTCCGCGGCCAGCTCGAGCTCCTCCGGCCGCTGCAGCACGACCAGGTCCACGTCGGACTCCGCGAGCCCGGCGGGCGAGCACTCCACGGCGGACGCGGGCCAGTCCCAGGCCGCGGGCCGCCCGCCGCCCCACGGCCCGCGCTCGGGCAGGGTCGGCAGCAGGTAGCGGTGCGCGCCCTGGACGAACGCCGTCGTCCAGGAGCCGTGCACGTGCCAGATCAGGATGTTCACGCGGGGATCTCCTCCGTGCGAGGTCCGGCGAGGGGAACGGTGGGGCGGGTGAGCCGCCGGACGGCCGCGACGACGTCGCCGGGCCGGACGGAGGCGAGACAGGGATGGCCGGCGACGGGGCACTCGCGCGCCCGGGTGTCCCGGCACGGGGCGTCCTGGTCGCCGAGCAGGACCTGCGGGACCCGGTAGGGCCGCCAGCGCACCGCGGGCACGACCGGCGCGAACAGCGAGACCACCGGGGTGCCCACGGCGGCGGCGAGGTGGGCCGCCGCGGTGTTGCCGACGACGACGGCCGACGCCCCCGCGAGCACCGCGGCCAGCTCGGCCATCGAGGTGCGTCCGCCCAGGTCCAGGGCGTGCTCGCCGGCGACCTGCGCGGTGAGGTCGCGCTCGCCGGGGCCGCCGGTCACCGCCACGCGCCACCCCTCGCCGGCCAGCAGCCGCACGGCCTCGGCGGCGTGCCCAGCCGGCCACCGGCGGGCGTCGACGGCGGCGCCGGGGTGCACCACCACCTCCGCCGGGGCCGCCGGGAGCGGATACGGCAGCCGGACGTCCAGCCGGCCGTCGTCGCCGGGCGGGAGGGGGTACCCGGCGGCCGCCGCGATCGCGAGCATCCGTTCGGGTTCGGGCTGGTCCTCGTCGAGCGTCTCGCCCGGCCGCAGCCGGACGTCGAGCAGCGCGCCCGGGTAGTCCACCGAGGCGCCGGTGATCCGCGGCACGCCCGCCATCCGCAGCACCAGGGCGAGCGGCAGCGGCGACTGGTGGAAGGACGTGAGCACGACGGCCTCGTCGAAGCCGGCCAGGTCGTCGGTCAGCGCGTCGATCTCGCTGCGCCGCACCGGCGGCGGGTCGCCCAGCACCCACGGGCAGGCCCACACGCGGACCTCGGCGACCCCCGGCAGGAGCCGGGCGGCCTCCTCCCCCGCGGGTCCGACCAGCATCGTCACCCGCGCCGAGCGCGCGATCGATCGCACCGCGGGCCCGGCGAGGAGCACGTCCCCCGCGCCGTCGAGCCTCGCGACGAGCACCTTCCTCACGCGGCGGCCCCGAACGGGCCGTACATCAGATGGTCCACCGCCCTGACCAGGTCGGGGGCGACGACGGGCGCCGCGTGGATCTCCTCGACGCGCGTCACCGCCGTCGGGACCAGCACGGCGGCGGCGCCGGCGGCGTGGGCCGCCCCGACGTCGGCGCCGATGTCGCCGACGACGGCGACGCGGCACGCCGGCACGCCCAGCTCGGCGGCCGCGGCGAGCACCATGCCGGGCGCGGGCTTGCGGCAGGCACAGCCGTCCCCGGGCGCGTGCGGGCACACCTGCCAGGTGGCGAAGGGCCCGAGCTGCCGTTCGACCTCCCGGTTCACGGCGTCGACGTCCGACCGGTGCAACAGGCCGCGCCCGATCCCGGACTGGTTGGACACGACACCGATCGGGATCCCCGATGCGCGCAGCATGCCCAGGGCCCGGCGTGCTCCGGGCATGGGCCGCACGGCGGAAGGGTCGCTGCAGTACGGCACGTCCACCACGAGCGTGCCATCGCGGTCGAAGAGGACCGCGGCGGGCGGTGTCCAAGCCGGTCTCATGGTGGACGAATCACCGCTGGCGATCGGAGCAAACTCGTCGACGAGGACTACTACTCTCCGTAGTTCCAGTGACGCCGAGTGACAGTACAGGTTCGTGACCGGGGTCACGGGTATCCGCCGTGGATGTTCGAGAAGCTGCGGTCCCTGTTCGGTCGTCCGCCCACCGCCGAGGACGACGTGCGTCCCGACCCGGCCACCGCCCGGACCCGCGAGACCGGCGGCCGGCCGACCCAGCGGGGCGACGCCGCGACGACGACCGGGACCGGCACCACCGAGGACTTCGTCGGCCGCGCGGCCGGTCAGGACGAGGGAATGGCCGGCGAGTCCGGCGCCGAGGCCCGCCGGGACGGGTAGCTCAGCGCCTCATCTGCTCGGCGGTGTCGGGTGACCGACGACGGCGGGCGCCGAACCAGGCCAGCGCGGCGGCGAGCACGTCTTCGGCGACCGCGCCCGGCCGGTCGGAGCCGAAGCGGCGCGCGGCGGCAGTACGGGCGCGCGCGCCGAGCACCGCCGCACCGGCCGCCCCCGCCAGCCCGACCAGCCCGGGCAGGGCGGGGTCCTCGCCGTCGCGCCGGGCCATCGCGGCAGCACTCGTGGCACCCAGGGTGAGGCGCGGGGCCAGGCCCGGCGCCGCGAGCCGGCTGGGTACGGCGGGGTGCTTGTCGGCCGCGGCCTCCCCGACGGCCAGCAGGCCGGCCAGGGTCGTGCCGGTGCGCCCGCCGATCCGTCCGGCGACACCGGTGTCCCCGGTGCGTGAGGTGAGGGCCAGCGCCGCCGTGCCCGCCGTGCTGCGGGAACCCGTCGCGGCGCCGAGGGCGGCCGCCCGGAGCAGCGTCGACGGGCGTGCGGGCGGAGCGGCGGAGGCTGTGTCGGACGAGTCGGGCGAGCCGCGCTCGAGCCGGACGAGGGTGGCGTGGGTGGCCAGGCCGTAGGCGAGGTGCGGGAGCACGTCGGCCGTCCAGTCGGCGGCCGACCAGGTGCGGGGGTCCGAGACCCGGGTGAGCGCGAGCGGGCCGTCCGTCGCGAGCATGGCGGCGGCGCCGAGCAGCGGGCCGCCGACCGCGGTGGGCAGCCGCAGCCCGGCCGCGCGCAACCCGCCCGCGACGGCGCCGACGACCAGCCCGGTCGCGGAGCCCGCCAGCGGGCCCAGGGCGGCGAGCCGGTTCCGCCGCTCGGACCGGCCGCCGGGCACCTCCACCCCGGCCCGGGCCGCGACGGCCGCCACAAGCTGCTCGGGAGCCCGGCTCGCCGGTCGCGCCCGCAGCACCGCGTCGGTACCGCTGACGACGTCGAGGGCGGTCGTACCCGCCGCCCCGGCCGTCACCCCGTTCAGGAGTCCTCTCGTGACCTTCACCGGCCGGGAGTACCCGTCGCCCGGACACCGAACCCGGCCCCTACCCCGCCGCCTCGGCCTCCGCGGTCCCCGCCCGCTCGGCGGCGATCGCGGCGGCGAGGCCGTCGAGCACGCCCGCGGTGGGCGGGCTCGACGGCGGTCGCCTCGACGGTGCTCACCACGTCAGGCGGTGCGTCCCGTGTCCTCCTTCGCCGAGAGCTCGCGCAGGAGCTCGTGGCAGCGGGCGGCGCGGCGGGAGTCCTCCGTCATGACCTCCTCGAAGAAGGACGCGACGTCGTCGTACCCGGCGTTGCGGGCGTCGCGGACGTACTGGCCGTAGTCGTGCCCGGCCTTGAGCGCGTGGTACTGCACGGACACGAGGTCGTACATCACGTCGCTGAAGCCGGTCTCCCCGGTCGCCATGTGGGTCACCTCCGGTCGTCGAACCCGTGCGGACCGGAGGCAGGTACCCGCCGGGACGGGCGCGAACCACGCTGGGGCGCACGGGATCGGGGTTCCGGGACGGAGGAGCCCCGCGGACGCGGACGCGCCCGCGGGGGCTCCTCGTGCGCCGGGAGCACCACCTCCCGCCGCGCGGGGCGCCCACCACGGCTGTCCGGCGCCCGCGGGTCCTGTGCCCCCGCAGTGGCCGGTCAAACCCGCCGCCCGGCCGCCGTCCGTCCCGGCGGAGGCGTGCGCGGCAGGGCACCCGTCGCAACGTACCCGCTGCCGTCCGGTCGGGACGTCGTTCCCCGGTAGCGCCGGGACACCCCGCCGCGATCCTTCCGACGGACGACCGATGAGATCGGGACCGGACGGCGGTCCACCGCCCGACGACAGCGGCGGCCGGGGCGGGAGTCCCGGCGCCGCCCGAGAACCAGGAGGACGCCATGGCGCGCATCAAGGTCCACGAGTTCACCACCCTCGACGGCGTGATCGGCGCCCCGATGTGGACGATGGACTACGGGTTCACGGACGAGCTCGGCGCGGAGATCGGCGGCTTCATGAGCTCGTGCACGGGGATCCTGCTGGGCCGCACCACCTTCGAGGAGTTCGCGCCGGCCTGGTCCGGCCGCACCGCCGAGGACGACCCGGGGGCCCCGTTCTTCAACGAGTCCCCCAAGTACGTCGTGTCCGGCACGCTGCAGACCGCGGACTGGAACAACTCCACGATCATCGGCAAGTACGACCCGGAGACCATCCGCGACCTCAAGGCGCGGGTCGACGGCGACCTCTACGTCAGCGGCAGCGGCACTCTCGTGAAGGCCCTGCTCGACGACGGCCTGCTGGACGAGCTGCACCTGTTCGTCTACCCCGTCGCCGTCGGCGAGGGCCCGCGGCTGTTCCCCGAGGGCGGTCCGCGGCGGGTGCTGACCCTGGCCGGCAGCAAGGGCCTGGACAACGGCGTGGTGCACCTGACCTACACCCCGGCCGCCGGCTGATCCCGCCTCAGCCCTGGTGCCCCAGCTCGACGAACCGCAGCACCAGGGCGAGCTGCGAGCGGTAGTCCACGGTGTGCGGGGCCCGCTCGTGGCGGCGCCACAGGGTGTTCAGCTCCTCGCGGGTGAGGGCGTCGGCCTTGTCGAGGACCGCCCGCACCTCCGTGTCGTCGACCGGCCGGCCGCGGAGCACGGCGAAGGCGCGCACGAGCGCCGCACGGTCGGGGTCCACCCGGTGCGGCGGGCGCGACGACTCGACGGGCCCGGCGTCCACGACGGCCAGGCTAAGCCGGGGGTCCGACGAAAACGGCCGGTCGAGCACCTCCCGGCCCCCGCCGAGGGGTTGCCGGGGCCGGGAGGTCCCGTCGTGCGGCCGGGCACGCCCGCCCGGCAGCGACGCCGTCAGGAGATCACGACGGCCCGCCCGGGCACATCCGCGCGCGCCCGGCTCACAGCGAGACCACAGGGGGCGGTCCCGCGGTGGGGACGAGCCGGGCGTGGGCCGAGGGGTCGCGCCACGCCCGGCCCGAGGTCAGGCCCGGTCGAGGAACGCCTCGACCACGTCGTTGAACGCGGCCGGGTTCTGCAGGAACGGGAAGTGCGAGCTCGCGACCTCCCGCGGGAAGACGTGCAGCTCGGCGCCGGGCACGTTCTCGGCGATATAGCGCTGGGAGGCCGGGTCGACGTGGCTGCCCTCGCAGCCGATCACGAGGGTGGGGCGGTCGAGGCGGGGCAGGACGTCCCGCCAGTCCTGGGCGCAGTGGTCCCACAGCAGCGGGACGCCCGCGTGCGGCGGCGTCAGCCTGATCTGCTCCTCGACGAACGCCCAGAGCTCGGGGTCGGGCTCGTCGCCGAACATGCCGCGCACGAAGTCCTCGGTGGCCTTCGCCCCCTCCGGCCCGTGCAGCGCCTCGCACAGCGACAGCAGCGCGGCGACGTCGAAGATCGCGCCGCTGTCCGCCTGCGCCTGCGGCGACATCCACGGCACCGCGGCGACGGCGGCCGGCTGGTCGACGGCCACGAACCGGCGGATCCGCCCGGTGCCGTACTGGTCGACGACGCTCCACCACACCGACACGCCCATCGACCAGCCCAGGACGTCGGCGCGCTCGATCCCCAGGTGGTCGAGCAGCTCGTGGGCGTCGCGGGCGAGGCGGGCGATCCGGTAGCCGTGGTGCGGCTTCTCCGAGACCCCGTGCCCGCGCTGGTCGAGCGTCACGACCCGGCGCCGCGGGGCGAGGCCCTCGACCTGGTGCCGGAACATCGCCTGGGTCTGACCCCAGCCGTGCAGCATCACCAGCGGCGGGGCGTCGCCGGCCGGGCCGGTGTCGCGGTAGGCCAGCTCGACGCCGTCCTGGGTGGTGAAGGTGCTCATGGTCGCTCCTGCGTCGTCGGTGGAGGGCCGGGGGACGGTCTCAGGCGGCCCGGACGTGCAGCCCGCCGTCGACCGGCAACAGCGCGCCGGTGATGTAGGCGGCCTCGTCCGAGGCGAGGAAGAGGGCGGCGTGGGCGATGTCGTACGGGCTACCCATCGCGCCGGTCGGGCTCAGCGCCGCCCGCTCGGCCCGGACGTCGGCGGCCGCCCTGCCGCCCGAGAGCTGCCGGTAGACCAACGGGGTGTCGATCAGCCCGGCGAGGATGGCGTTGACGCGGATCCCGCGGTCCGCGTACTGCACCGCCAGGCTGCGGGTGAGCTGGTTGACCGCGGCCTTCGCGGCGGCATACGCGGGATAGGGGTAGCCGGTCCAGCGGATCGAGGCGGTCGACGAGACGTTGACGATCGCGCCGCCGTGCCGGAGCAGGTGCGGGATCGTCTTCTGGGCGCTGAGGAAGACGCTGTCCAGGTTCACCGCCAGGGTCGCCCGCCACTGCTCGAGGGTGAGCTCCTCGGGCCCGCCGAGCCGGGTCGCTCCGACGTTGTTGTGCACCACGTCGAGCCGGCCGGTCCGGCGCAGGGTCTCCGCCACGGCCTCCTCGACCTGGTCCGGGTCGGTCGCGTCGGCGACGACGGCGTGGCCCGTGCCCCTGCACCGGCGGATCTCCTCGACGGTGCGTTCGGCGGCGTCGGCGTCCCGGTCGACGACGACGGTGGCGGCGCCGTGCCGGGCGAACGTCGTCGCGGTGGCGAAGCCGATGCCGACCGTGCCCCCTGCTCCAGGGCCACCGTCGCCCGGACCGTGGCCGCCGCCGAGCACGAGCGCGGTCCGGCCGGCCAACCGGGGGCGTCCGACCGGTCCGGTCCCGTGCACCGTCATCGCTGCCGCCGCCTCCCTGCGCCCTCGCCGGACCGGAACCGGCCCGCGTCCGGCCGAGTCTCGCGGCGCCGCCACGCCGCCCGCTACGGACGGGCGCCGGAACTCGGGCAGCGGAATTCCACGGTTCGTAGGAAGAACCGTCAGTCCTCGCCGTCGCTCCCGGTCAGCTCGGCGACCAGCAGACCCGTGTGCAGGAGCAGCCGGTCGCCGCCGTCCTGCAGGTCGAGGCCGGTGATCTCGGTGATCCGCTCGAGCCGGTAGTAGAGCGAGGTGCGATGCAGGTGCAGCGCCTCCGCGGTGCGGGGCATCGAGCCACCGTGGTCGAGGAAGGCGCGCAGGGTCGCGACCAGACGAGGTGCGCTCCGGTGCCGCAGCAGGCGCACGACGGGCGCCGGGATCAGGGCCGGGCCCAGCACGTCGTCGGGCAGCTGGAGCAGGAACCCGTAGGGGCCCACCGCCTCCCACTGCGCGACCGGGCCGAGGCCGGGCAGTGCCCGGGCGCCCCGCGCCGCCGCCCTGGCCTGCCGCGCCGAGCGGAACGCCGAGCGCAGGCCGGGAACGACCTCGCCGATCCCCGCCACGACCCCGCCCGTTCCCTGGGTGCCGCCGAGGAGCCGGCCGGCGGCCGCGACCATGCGCTCGGCCGTGGTGCGGACCTCCACGGGATCGAGCAGGGCACCGACCTGGAGCAGGGTGCCGCCGCCCGGGACCGGCGCGGCGAGGGACCGGTGCGGGTGGCGGTGTGCGGCGGAGTCGAGCACCACCCGCAGGGCGGTCGCCACCTCCGGCCGCGCCGCGCCGGGCGCGCGGAGCACGGTGACGACGGCCTGCTCGGCGTCGGCCACCAGGCCGCCCGACACCGCGGCGGTCACGGCCGCACCGCGGGCGGCGACGTCGTCGCCCAACAGCCGGCCGAGGAGCCGGGCGCGCTCGGCGCGGTCCTCCTCGGACTCCTCGTCGCGGGCCAGCAGCGCGGCCGCGGCCGCCGCTACCTCCTCGAGACGGCGGATCTGCGCGTCGGTGAGGCTACCGTCGGCGTCGATCACCATGAGCAGGCCGAGGAGCTCGCCGTGGTGGCGCATCGGGACGCACAGCCGCGCCCGCAGGCCCAGGTCCGGTCGCTCCGGGACGACGCCCGCCCGGGACCACCGGGCGACCCCCTGGTCCAGGACGTGCCGCGCGACGGCCGCCCCGGCGTCGCGCTGCAGGACCGCGCGGACGCGCACGTCGTCCTCGTCGCCGAAGTGCCGGCTCGTCACGAGCATCCGGACCACCGGGTCGTTCACCACCACCGAGCGGCCCAGCTCGTCGGCCAGCTGGTCGACCACGGCCTGCAGGTCCGCGCCGGCCCGGCGTCCCCCCGTCTCCGCCATCCGCTCCGACGTCCTCCTCGGCCCGTGCCCGTCGGGCGTCAGGATGCCCGACGGGTGCGCCGCGGCGGGCGTGGGTCACACCCCACCTCGACTCGAACTGATGTTCGAACTTCTGCTACCGTCGTACTGCGCGCGGCGGCCGGGGTAGGGGAAGTACCCCGGCCGCCGCGCCCCCGTCGGACCACGACCGCGCGGAGGTACGGATGGGCCGGAGCCGGTACGACCGGGAGACCACCGTCGACGACCAGGTCCTCGCCGAGGCCGAGGCGTACTCGACCGTCGCCGAGCTGCTCGACGACTACCGGGACGAGGTGATCGGCGACCGCACCGTGGCCACTCAGGTCGGCAACGTGCTGCACAGCGCGGCCATCGAGCTGCGGGCGGGCCGCGCCCTGCCGATCGGGGTGCGCCGGGCCGTGCGCGGGCTGGCGAACGCCCTGCGGGAGGCGATGGACCCACGGTGAGTCACCGAACCTGAGTGCACGCTGTGCATCGCTGCACGGCGTGCACGTTCGTGGGTAGCCTGGGTCCACCCGGACGACGGGTGCCCGCCGGCGGCACCCGGAACAGGAGGCACATGAGTGCCCCGAGCGAGCAGGACGCCACTACCGACCCCGGCACCGCGCCCGCGGAGAACTCGCCCGCCGCGGGGACCCGGGTGCTGCCCGCCGACCTGCTGGAACGGCGCACCGAGTGCCCCTTCGACCCCGCTCCCGGCCTGGAGAGGCGCCGCGGGCAGGGCGCGGTGCAGCCGTTGCCGCTGCTCAACGGAGGACGGGCCTATCTGGTCACCGGCTTCGAGGAGGCCCGCGCGGTGCTGGCGGACCGCAGGTTCAGCTCGGACCGGGTCCGCTATCGCGAGGCCACCCAGATGCCGCCCGAGGAGGCCGCCGCGCAGGCCGCCGCGATCGAGCGCGGCGAGCCGGTGTGCCCCGCCCCGATCGAGGCGCGTACGGACGGGATGTTCATCTTCATGGACCCGCCGGAGCACACCCGGATCAGGCGGCTGCTCACCGGCCAGTTCACGGTGCGCAGGATGAAGGCGCTGGAGCAGCGGATCACCGAGATCGCCGTCGAGCACATCGAGACGATGAAGACGGCCGGCACCGAGGCCGACCTCGTCCCCGCCTACGCGCTGCCGCTGCCGTCGCTGGTGATCTGCGAGCTGCTCGGCGTCGACTACGCCGACCGGGCGCGGTTCCAGGAGAACACCGCCGTCGCCCTGAACTCCCGGTCGACGCCGGAGGAGCGCGCCCGCGCCGGCGGCGAGCTCTACACGTTCATCTCCGAGCTGGTGGCGGCCAAGCGGGCGACCCCGGCGGACGACATCCTCTCCGGCCTGATCCACGAGGCCGACCCGCCGCTGACGGACGCCCAGCTGATCGACGTCGCCCTCGTGCTGCTCGGCGCCGGGCACGAGACCACCGCGAACATGCTGGCCCTGGGCACCTTCGCCCTGCTGGAGAACCCGGACCAGCTGGCGGCCCTGCGCGCCGACCCGGATTTGATCGACACCGCGGTCGAGGAGCTGCTGCGGTACCTGAGCATCATCCAGCTCGGCGTCAGCCGGATCGCCACCGAGGCCGTGACGGTCGGCGGCGTCGAGATCCCGGCCGGGGCGACGGTCGTCGTCGCCACGCCCGAGGTCAACCGCGACACCCGGCACTGGGCGGACCCGGACCGGCTCGACCTGGGCCGCGAGCGCGCATCGCACCTGGCGTTCGGCCACGGCGTCCACCAGTGCCTGGGCCAGCAGCTGGCCCGCATCGAGATGCGGGTGGGCTTCGCCGAGCTGGTCACGCGGCTGCCGGACCTGCGGCTCGCCGCGAAGGCCGCCGAGGTGCCGCTGCGCAACGACATGCTGATCTTCGGCGTGCACTCGCTGCCGGTGACCTGGGCGTGACACCGACCTGACGGCAGGTGGTCGACCGGCCGGGCCGCGCCCGGCCGGTCGTCATAATGTGCGGCCACGACGACGGGCCACGAGAGGGGACCGATGGCAGGGCCGGCACCGCCCACTCCGCCCGTCGCGCCCGCGCCCCCGGAGGTCGGCCGCCGGGAGCGCAAGAAGCTCGCCACCCGCGCCGCGCTGCGGGACGCGGCGCTGCGGCTCGCGGTCCGGCACGGCGTCGAGAACATCACCGTGGAGCAGATCGCGACCGAGGCCGACATCGCGCTGCGCACCTTCTTCAACCACTACTCCAGCAAGGAGGAGGCGGTCGTCGCGGCGGCGGCCGCGGGGGCGGAGGCGCTCGTCGCCGAGTTCCGGGCCCGGCCGGCCGCGGAGTCGGTGCTCCCGGCGCTGCGCGAGGCGGTCCTCGTGGTGATGGACCGCCACGACGCGGCGGGCCGCGACCACCTCCGCGCGCTGCGGCTCATGCGGGAGAGCCCCTCGCTGGTGCCGCAGCAGATGGCGGTGCTCACGGCGCAGGAGCAGGCGCTCGCCCGGGCCGTCGCCGACCGTGTCGGCGTGCCGTGGGCGGAAGGCGGTCCGCGGCCGATCTACCCGCAGCTGTGCGCGGCCGCGGCGCTGGCGGCGTTGCGGGTCGTCCTCGAACGCTGGCTCGACCACGCGTCCGGCCCCGACCAGGACGACGCCGGGCACGACCACGCCCCACCGCTCGCCGTCCTGCGGCACGAGGTCGACGAGGCCCTCGCCCACCTGGCGGCGGGGCTGGACGAGGTGCGGCGGGCCTGACCCGAGGGCCAGCGCCGCCTCAGCACGTCGCGCCGGTCTCCGCCAGCGAGTCGACGATCTCGAACCCGTCGACGAGGTCGAGCACCCGCCGGACCGTCCCGGAGTCCGGCGACACCACCACCTGCATCCGGTGCCTCCCGGCGGCCAGCCGCGTCTGCAGCCGGTCCAGGCAGCGCACGCCGCACGCCGCGAAGAACCCGACAGCGGTCAGGTCGACGACCACGCGCTCGACCCCGGGGGCGGCCGCCACCCGCATCACCACGCCGTCGAGCTCCGGGCAGTTCGACAGGTCGACCTCGCCCTCGATGGACACCACGACGACGTCGGGGCACGGGCGCCGCAGCGTCAGCAGCAGGCCCCCCGGCAACGATCTCTCGCACGCGCACACGACGCCCCCAGCATTGTGGCGCTCCACCGCGGCCCGGCGCGGTGCGGCGCGGTGGCCGAGTGTCCGCCCGAGCCGGGCCGTCCCGCTACGGCCATCCGAGGCACCCGTCCGGTCGGCGGCGCGACGGGGCGGACCTGCCGTGCGGGCACGACCCGCCAGCCCCGATCGGCGCAGCTCTACGGCGTCCGGTCCTCTGCGCCGCCCGTCTGGCTGTACTTCGCCCAGCGCAGGGCCTCCGCGCGCTCGTGCCGCGCCGACTCCCGGGCGTGCTCGGCGAGGCCCCGGAGCCGGTCGGCGTCGGCGGGCCGCACCTGCGCCGAGTGGTCCAGGGTGGACGCGACCTCGTCCTCGATGCTCGCCCGCTGCGCGGCGAGCGCCGCCACCTGCGCCGCGACGCGCTCCCCCTCCGCCCGCAGCCGGGCCGTCTGCCGTCTCAGCGACTCGCTCCTGTCCGCACGCTCGTCGCCGCGCATCCGAACCTCCTCCGCTTCCGTGGTGTGCCGTGCGTCCGACCGCCACACCGGTCACCGAACCCGGTCAGGGCGACCGCCGGGGCCGGCGCTCCCGCATGCGGACCAGCACGTCCATGCTCGCGCGCGCCGTGCCACTCGTCCATCGCGCCGGACTCCTCGCCTGCCACGGATGCGGCGGTGCCGTCGACGGTACGGCCCCGCGTACCTCCGGGCACGCGCTGACCGGATCCGGACACACGGATCCGGACGCCCGGCCCGCTCACGGGGGCCCGGGATCCGCGCGAGCGGTGGGGCGCGGTCCGAGCAGATCGTGCTGCAGGAGATCGACGACCCACCCCTCGTACTGCGCCGCGGTCCACCCGCACTCCGTGGTGAGCAGGTGGTACAGCTCCGGCGAGAGCAGCGCGCTGTACCGGCGGGCGGCCTCCTCGGCGCCGAGCCCGTCCCGCAACGCCCCGCCGAGGTGGGTGGCGAGGTGGCGGCGCTGGATGTCGAGCCGGCGGCGCAGCATGCGGGCGCGCAGCTCGGCCGCGAAGGGGTGCCCGTCCGCCGCGCCCCTGATCACCAGGTGAACCGGGCTGGTCCGGGCCAGGGTCTCGCAGCTCAGGGCGACCAGCCCCCGCAGCCGCTCGACGGGGTCGGGGAGGGCGCCGAGCTCGTCGCGCCTGCGCCGTTGGTCGGCCTGCACCGGATCGTCGGGATCCTCGCTCTCGTGCGCGATGACCCCGTCGAGGAGTCCCCGCTTGCCGCCGAGAACGGTGTACACGGTGTCGGGCGCGACCCCGGCGGCCTCGGCGACCGCGGCGACGGTGGTGCCCGCGTACCCCCGGACCACGAACAGGGACTCGGCCGCCGCCAGTATCCGCCTCCGGGTCTCCCGCGCCTGGTCCGCGCGGAGCGCCGAGCGGTACCGGCGGCGGTTGACAGGGTCGGCCACCGCGAGGACCCTACTCCTTCTCGATTCATACCAGCGACACTCGGATGAATTCCGGGGCCAGGATCTCGAGGACGGGCGGGCTCATGAACAGGGCGGCAGGGCTCCTGTACGACGAGCGCGGGGCCGGGGAGGAGGTCGTGCTCCTCGTCCACGCCGGGGTGTTCGGGGGATGGTTCGGGCCGCTCCTCGCGGACCCGGCGCTCGACGGGTTCCGGGTGATCCGGCCGCTGCGCCCCGGCTACGACGGGGGCCGCCGCCGGCCGGGCACCTCACCATCGGCGACCACGCCCGGGCCTGCGCCGCACTGCTGCGGGAGCTCGGCGTGGAACGCGCGCACTGGGTCGGCCACTCCTCCAGCTGCTGCATGGGGCTGCAGCTCGCGCTCGACGCCCCCGAGCTCGTGGCGGGCCTGATCCTCTACGAACCCGCGCAGCCGGCCGGGCCCCTCCGCGACGAGCTGGTCCCCCGCTTCGTCAGGCCCGCGCTGGCCGCGGCGAGGGCGGGCGACACCGCGACCGCGTTCGACCTCTTCCTCGCGGGCATGGGCGGCGAGGGGTACCGCGAGGGGCTGCGCGAACGGCTGGGTGACGACGGCATCGCCGCCGCCGTCCGGGAGTCCGCCTTCTTCTTCACCGACGAGTTCCCGGCCCTGCGGGCGTGGGACTTCGGCCCCGCCGAGGGCACGCGCATCACGGCACCGACCTGCGTCGTGGCCGGCACGGGGACCCGGCCCTGGTTCCGCGAGGACGTCGAGCTGCTCGCGGCGATGGTGCCCGGCGCGGAAGCGGTCACACTGCCCGGTCTGGACCACATGGCCCCGCTCACGCACCCGCACGAGCTCGGGGTGCTGATCGCCCGCGCCGTGCGCTCGGGCACGTCCGCCTCGGCGCCGGCCGAACCGGCACCGCGACGCTGAGGTCAGTCGTCCACGAGCGGGAGCTTGAAGGCCAGGTGCCGGTGCATCCCGGCCTGAGGCCGCAGCATGGGCGGGAAGCGCATCTCCGTCTGTACCCAGGCGATGATGTCCCGCGCCCGCCGACGGCTGTTCGCGGTTCCGGAGACGACGAAGCCCTCCTCGTCGACCACGGTCCAGGTCCACTCGCGATCGCCGGTCCGCCGGGTCACCGTCAGCTGCACCGCGACACCCTATGCACTCGGCTCGGGAGCGAGCCCGGCGGCTACCGTCAGGGCAGGTCGACGAGGTGGGGAGCGACGCGGGCGCTGCTGCGGGCCAGGAAGTGCCAGCCCACCCACCACCAGCACGCGAACAGCGCGATCCGGCCGGGGAGCGTGATCGCGATCGCGGAGACCAGCTCGCCGAAGGTCGGCGTCGCGGTGCCGGGACGCCTCCCGACCAGCTCGACGACGCCGGCCAGCACGACGACGGCGAGGTACGCGGCGATCGTCGCGTCCCACCCGGTCATCGCCGGGCCAGCCAGTACCCGCCGCAGATCCAGGCGACGTAGCCGACGAGCCGGACCGCGCGGTCGACGAACTCCGGCCCCACCAGGTAGCTGATCGTGGGGAACTCCGGCCGGTAGCCGTAGAGCAGCGCACCGATCTCCAGCGCGGTGACGGCGACGACGAGCGCGACCCACGGTGCCGCCGATCGGGGCGTGACCCGCGTGCGTGCGCCGACCCGCCCGAGGCGACCGGATGCCGCGAGCGCAGCCCCGATCGCGCCGATCGCAGCGGTCACGGCCGTCGCCTGCCACGTGTGGGTCGGGATCGGCGAGACGAGCACGGCGACTGTCACCGCGACCGCGAGCACCGCGGCCCGGGTGACGGCCCGCGACGCACTCCGACGAGCGGCCGCGGACGAGGCAGCCGCAGGGTCGGCGGGAGAACGGCGGGATAACACCTCGCCACGATCCCGCTCCTCGTCCGGGTGGGCCAGGCCCGGACGAGGAGTCGCTCAGTCGTCGGACCGCCGGGCCTGGAGCAGGAAGGTGGCGGTGAGTGCCACGCCGCGGTCGGGATCGTCGACGAGGCCGGTCAGCGTCGCCTCCGCCCGCGGTCCGGGGACGTCGGCGAGTGCCGATGCCAGTCGCCGCCGGGCCGCGCCGGTAGCGCCGGTGAGCTCGTCCGCGATCGCGCGTGCGATCTCGTCCGCCCGACCGTGCCGGGAGGCGAGCGCCCCGAGTGCATCCGCGGCGTCGACGTCGTCGCGTCCCTCGACGACGAGGGCGACGAGCGCAGGGACGGCGTCCGCCTCACCGCATGCGGCACGCACGAGGGCGGCACGTCCGCTCACCACGGGGTCGGGATGCCGGAACGCGTCGGCCAGGACGGCCGAGGCACGCGGCGAACCGATCTTGACCAGTGCCGCCAGCGCGCGATGTCGCCGCTCGGCGACCGGTGAGTCCAGAGCCTCCGCCAGGACCGGGATCGCGCTGTCCCCGAGCCGGGCGAGGGCCCAGTCGAGCGCGCCGGCGACGTTCGGGTCGGACTCCTTCAACGCCGCTTCGGCGAGGGGGACGGAGTCGCGGTCCCCCTCGCCGGTGAGCGAGAGGGCGAAGCGTTGACGGGCCGAGGGATCGCCGGCGTCGAGCCCCCGCATCAGGCCGATCGTCCGCAGCACGTCCGACCACGCGGCCGGGTCGCTCGCCTGGACCTGCCCGAGCCGGCGCAGGAGCTCCTCCTCCCGCGCGAGGCGGTCGTGCGTGCGGGCGACGAGCTGCTCGACCATCGCGGCCGGGCTGAACGAGAGGTCGCCGAGCACGTCCGCGACGTCCTGCAGGCTCAACCCCAACGAGCGGAGGCCCTCCACGTGGAACAGGCGCCGGACGTCGTCGTCCGAGTACTGCCGATATCCGCCCTGCGTCCGCCCGGTCGGCGACACCAGCCCGATGCGGTCGTAGTGGCGCAGCATCCGGGCGCTGATCCCGGACTGCGCGGAGACCTCACCGATCAGCATTCCGCGTGCTCCCCGACGAGCGGGGCCCCGCGCAGCGCGACGACCCGGCGGGCCTCCGCGATCGCGGCGTCGAACCCCTCGTCGGGATGCTGCATGAGCCGCGTCGTGGCGATCGCGTGCGCGCGCACGCCCGGGTCACGGGCGGTCGTCGCACGCTCGACGACGGGCAGGACCGCGTCCCCGAGGGCGACGAAGGCCCGGCTCAGGCTCCGCTGCACCTCGCCGTCCCCCCGGTCGAACTGGGTGGACAACGTCGCGGCGAGCTCGGTCTCACGACCCTCGGGGACGAGTGCGGCGGCGGTGCGCCATGCCGTACGGGCGACCTCGTCGTCCTCGTCCGTCAGGAGCTCGACGGTGATCGCCGGCCACGTCCGCGCGTCGCCGATCTTCGAGAGCGTGTGCAGGGCCTGGCTCCGCCCCTGCGGGACCTCCGACCCGAGCTCGGACAGCAACCGCTCCACCGTGACCGAGGCGTCGTGCCGGGTGAGCGCCCAGGTCAGCATGTCGCGGACGGAGAAGTCGGGCTCGACCGCGCACCGTTCGACCAGGACCTCGACGTACTCGGGGTTCGGGTGCATCCCGGCCGTCAGGGCCGCGTGCAGGCGGCCCGACGCGGCAGGACTCTCCAGGGCCGACCTCAGCGCGGGGCCCGCCCCCTCGTGGACTCTCGTCATCTCGATCACCTCCGCCCGCGATTCAAGACCTTGTCACGGTGTCAAGGTCAAGCCCGTGCGCGCGGGTTCTCAGAATTCAGCCCATGCTTTATAGTTCAGCGCATGCTGACCGGTGAGACGCGGGAGGCGGCGCTCGCCCGGGTCGGGAAGGCCCTCGCGGACCCGACCCGGTGCCGCATCCTCGTCGCCCTCCTCGACGGCGCGGGCTTTCCCGGGGAGCTCGCCGGCCGGCTCGGCCTCACCCGGCCGAACGTGTCCAACCACCTGGCCTGCCTGCGCGGTTGCGGCCTGGTCGCCGCCTCCTACCAGGGGCGGCAGGTGCGCTACGAGATCTCCGATCCCCACCTCGCGCGTGCCCTGCACGAGTTGCTGGCCGTCGTCCTGGCCGTCGACACGGGCCCGGCCTGCCTCGACGAGGACGACCGCTCCCCCGCACCCCGGGCCGGGCGGCCGTGACCGAGACCGGCCGGTCCGCACCCGACGCCGAGAGCCCCGGCTGCACGGACAACTGCTGCAGCGCTTCGGCCCTCCCCGCCGTCGCGGCAAGGCCCGACCGTCGCGCCGTCCTGACCCGCCGGGTGCGCCTGCTGGTCGCGGCGACGATCACCTACAACGTCGTCGAGGCCGTCGTCGCGATCAGCGCGGGACACGTCGCTTCCTCCACCGCACTGATCGGCTTCGGCCTGGACTCGGTGATCGAGGTCGCCTCCGCGGCCGCCGTCGCCTGGCAGTTCTCCGGCTCGGACCCCGAGAAGCGCGAACGCGCCGCACTGCGGGTCATCGCCCTGTCGTTCTTCGCCCTCGCCGCGTACGTCACGGTGGAGTCGGTGCGCAGCCTGCTCGGCGCCGACGAGCCCGAACACTCGACGGTCGGCATCGTGCTGGCCGCGCTCTCCCTCGTGATCATGCCGCTGCTGTCCGCCGCGCAGCGCCGGGCCGGTCGGGAGCTCGGCTCGGCCAGCGCCGTCGCGGACTCCAAGCAGACCCTGCTCTGCACCTACCTGTCCGGGGTCCTGCTCGTCGGGCTGTTGCTGAACGGCCTCGTCGGCTGGTCCTGGGCCGACCCGATCGCGGCACTGGTCATCGCCGCCGTCGCGGTCCGGGAAGGGCGCGAGGCCTGGAAGGGGCGGCACTGCTGCTGACCGCGCCGCCCGGACGGTGGCGCGGATCAGCGCGTGACGGCGACCGTGCCGCGGGCGGCGTGGTCGACCGTCAGCCAGGTCCCCTGCTCGATGCGGGTGGCGTAGTTGTCGTGGGCAGGTGAACCGGGCGGCCACGAGCGCAGGAAGTCGGCCTGCCAGCGTTCGTGGTCGTAGCGGACGGGCAGGGCGTCGACGCGCAGGCCGTCGAGAGTGGTCCCGTAGAGGCTGTCGCCGGGCGGGCGCACATCGGCCGACAGGCGGGTGAGGACGCCGACGCGGGTGCCGGCGAAGTTCGGCAGGCCTGCGCACCCGTTGTTCGCGACGAGGAGGCGACGGCCGGCGTGCGGATGGTCCTGGGCGTAGGGCAGGCCGGTGTGCGTGCAGCACAGCGCGTCGACCTCGGCCCGGCGGCACCAGTCGACCACCTGCTCGGCCGTCGTGGTCGGTCCGGCGAAGGACGCATGGGCGCGGGCGTCCCGGTCCGGTGGGTCGAGGGCCTCGAGCGCCAGCCGCCACCCGGCCAGGCTCTCCGGGTCGCCGTGCACGATCCCCACCCGGTGGTCCCCGACGAGCACGGTGAGGTGCCGGGGCAGCTCGGCCAGGCGGCGTCGGACCGCGTCGTCCTTCAGGGCGGGGCTCGCGCGGAGCTGCTCGACGACCAGGTTGGAGTTGACGACCACCGGTTCGGCGACGTAGTCGGGGTAGTCGCACCCACAGCCGACGGTGTCGTCGTCGGCGACCAGGGCGTACTCGACGTTGCCCTGGGTCGCGTGGTGGGCGTGCACCCCGGCCTCCACCGCCCGGAAGTGGTCGGGGTCGACGTCGAGGTAGTGGAAGTCGCCGTTGAACACGATCTCGGGAGGGGCGGGTTCGGCGGCCGCGCGGGCCAGGACCGCGTCGAGTGCGTGCGGGTTGCCGTAGAGCCCGCCGACCACGAACAGGGTCGTGCAGGCGAACGCGGGAGGTTCGGCGAGGTCCTCGGGCCGGTAGCGGTAGGCCACCGGGCAGACCCGTCCCGGGCCGGCCACGGCTACACCGCCGGCTCGCCGACCAGGACGGACGGGGTCAGGACGTCGCCGAGCATGCGCAGCGTGCCGGGTGAGACGCGGTAGTAGATCCAGGTCCCGCGCCGTTCACCGGTGATCAGCCCGGCCTCCTTGAGGACCTTGAGGTGGTGGCTGATCGTCGGCCCCGTGAGGTCGAACACCCCGGTCAGCTCGCACACGCACGCCTCGCCACCCTCGTGCGAGGCGATCAGCGACAACAGCCGCAGCCGGACCGGGTCACCCAGCGCCTTGAACACCCGCGCCAGCTCCACCGCGCGCTGCGCGTCGAGGGGCTCGCTGGTCAGCGGCGTGCAGCAGACCGGCGCGCTCAGGTCGACGACCGACAGGTCTTGCTTCGACATACGCCTATGTTGACGAACCTCGAACCAGGGTGCAACCTCATGTCTCGACAACCATCGAAACAAGGAGCGCGCCGTGTCCCCTGTCCAGCTCGCCCTGCGGGTCTCCGACCTGAAGGGCTCGATCGCGTTCTACCGGTCCCTGTTCGGGGTGGAGCCGGCCAAGCTCCGCCCCGGCTACGCCAACTTCGCCATCGCCGAGCCGCCGCTGAAGCTGGTGCTCATCGAGGGCGAGCCCGGCCGCCCGACGGTCATGGACCACCTCGGCGTCGAGGTCGGGACCACCGGCGAGGTCGACGCCGCCACCGCCCGCCTCTCCGAGCTGGGTCTGTTCACGCAGGTCGAGAACGACACCACCTGCTGCTACGCGCTGCAGGACAAGGTCTGGGTGCACGGCCCCGGGCAGGAGCCGTGGGAGGTCTACACCGTCAAGGCCGACGCCCCCGACGCCACCTCGATCCACCCGACCGGTACGTCACCGGACGCGGAGTGCGAGTGCGGGACCCCTGCCGAGCCGACGGACGACGCGGCGGTGAAGTGCTGCGGCTGAACGGAGCAGGCCGCCGAGGAGGGGTCTGCCCGAATGCAGCGGTGCCCGCCCGGGCCGGCCGCACCTAGACTTCCTGGATGGCAGACGGGACACCACCCGACGCCCATCCTGTGAAGACCCGGGACGCGGGGCCGCGAGGGCGCCTCCAGACCCGTCACCCACACAAACCGGTCCTCGACGGCGGCGACCCCACCGGGATGGTCGACATCATCGCGCTGAGCGACGGGGGCTGGCGGGTGCGTGGCGTGATCGACGTCCGGAACCACGACTTCTGGGCCGCCGCTCTGGATCGGATCGCCTCGGGCGGGCGAGGCGGGCGAATGAATGTGGCCGATCTGCGGTTCGTCAGCGTTCGAGCGGTGGCGATGCTGGTCGCCGCGTCCGAGCGGTTGCCGCCCGGCAGCCACCTCCGACTGATCGACCCGGGTCCGACGTTCCTCCGTGTGTTCGACACATGCTGGCCGAGCGGGGTTCCCGGCCTTCTCGTCGACAGGACCCAGCCGTGACTGCGCTACTCCCACCCCCCGTCGCCGAGGACGGTGGGTGGTTCCGGCATCCCGCCCTGTTCTACCGAGGGCTGGACGAGTACCTCGCCGGCACGCTGTCGTTCATCGCCGAGGGTCTCCGGGCCGGCGGCCCGGTGGCGGCGGCCGTGCCGGGTTCGAAGTTGGAACCGCTGCGGGCGGCCCTGGGCGGATCCGCCGGTCGGGTCCGATTGATCGACATGACGCAGGCGGGTCGCAACCCGGGCCGGATCCTGCCCGAGGTCCTGTTCGCCTTCGCCGACCACCATGTCGGCGCCGACCGGGTCCGGATCATCGGCGAGCCCGTCTGGCCCGGTCGGAGCGAGGTCGAGTACCCGGCCTGCGTGCAACACGAAGCCTTGATCAACCAGGCCTTCGCCGGCAGGCCCGTCGACATCCTCTGCCCCTACGACGTGAACGGCCTACCCGAGCGCGTCGTGGCCGACGCCGAACGAACGCACCCGACGGTGATCGGACCCGCCGGGCCCCGCCCGAGCGGGCACTACGAGCCGCATCGCGTGCTCTCCGACTACAATGAGGTCCTCCCCGAGCCGCCACGTCGACCGTCCGCGATGCAGGTCGACATCCGGACGTTGTCGCAGGCTCGGGCGCTGGCCGTGGCCGAGGCACGGCGGGCCGGCCTGACCCCCGACCGGGTCGGGGACTTCAAGCTCGCGATCAACGAGCTGATCACCAACAGCATCGAGCACGCGACGGGCGAATGCGCGCTCCGGGTGTGGATCGACGAGGCCCACCTGGTCGGCGAGGTGCAGGACGCCGGCCGGCTCGACGATCCACTGGTGGGGCGCCGCCCTGCCCGGCCGGGACAGGTGGGCGGACGAGGCCTGCTGCTGGTGAACCACGTCGCCGACCTCGTCCGCGTCCACGCCGCGTGTCACGGCACGACCATCCGCATCTATCTCCGGCGGTAGATCGCGAGCGCGCACGCGGGCCGCTCGGGCTCCGCGGCGCCAGGGACCAGACCAGACGTCGACGAATGGTGGAAGTCGGGTGGGGCGCGGACCGCGCGCGACAGGCCGGATTAGGCCTGTGAGCTGGGGAGAAGCTCCTCCGACTGGACTCGAACCAGTAACTCCTGCGATTTACTTCAGCGCTTCTCATCACTTGCGAAGACTGCTCGCTACTAGCTCTGAGCTGGGCGAACTGTCGACCATGTCCATCAGCGTTGCGCTTGGATCGTCATCGTTTCCTGTGACTAAAATGTGACTCATGGGCCGCCCCGCCATGCCGCTGGGTACGTACTCCTCGATACGCACTTACGATCGAGGGGGCGTGTGGTGGGCGCGAACGCTGTTCAGGGACTGGGACGGCGTAACAAGGCAGGTGCAGAGGAACGGGCCGACGGAGAACGCCGCGAAACGCGCGCTCACCGAGGCCCTGCGCGACCGCGTCCGCATCGACGGAGGCGCGGAGATCACCCCGGACTCTCGGGTCGATGCCCTCGCCGAGGCGTGGTGGTCGGAGATCGACGACGGCGCCAAATCACCGGGCACGCTCCGGGCGTATCGCGACCGCCTCGATCGCCAGGTGAAGCCCTCCCTCGGCAGCCTCCGCGTCCGTGAGCTCAGCACAGGCGTTGTCGACCGTCACCTCAAGGCTGTGCGCGAGCGGCACGGGGTCGCGGTGACGAAGCTCGTGCGGACGGTGCTGTCGGGGATGTGCGGCTTGGCGTTGAGGCACGACGCCCTCGACCGGAACCCCGTCCGAGACGCCCCACGCCTCTCCGGCGCACCGAAGAAGGACCCCGTCGCCCTTACCGCTCCGCAGGCACGTCAGCTCCGTGCCCTGCTCACCTACGACGAGGTCGCAGTACGCCGCGATATCCCGGACCTCGTATCGGCGATGTTTGCCACGGGCCTGAGGATTGGCGAGATCTGCGCCCTGGGCTGGGATGACGTTGATCTCGAGTCCGGCACCGTTCGGACGGGCGGGATGGTCGTTCGCGAACGAGGCAAGGGGCTGCAAGTCCGTCGTGACCCGTCGTCGAAGGTGAAGGGCCGCCGACTCCGGTTGCCCACGTGGGCAGTCGAGATGCTGCGGCGGCGCAGACCCCAGGACACGACCTCCGAGCCGCTGGTGTTCCCCGCCACCAATGGCGGGCTGCGCGACCCGTCCAATACCCAGGCCGACCTCAAGGAGGCGTTGATCGCGAGCGGCTACGAATGGGTCACGAGCCATGTCTTCCGCAAGACGGTGGCTTCGATGATGGACGGAGCCGGTCTTTCGAGTCGCGCCGCAGCAGACCAGCTCGGCCATGCCAAGCCGTCGATGACCAGCGATCGGTACTACGGCCGGGCGATCCTTGACACAGGTGCGGCCGACGTATTGGAGGACCTCGGATAACCAGCCGCGATGCTGTGTTCCCGCGTAACCCGGCCTCCGACCAAAGCCGTCAGCTTCGTCACGGTCCGTGACAACGACAGCTGAGCTTGGCCCCTGAGGCCGGACACCTCCTCTGAGGCGGACCTCGTCCGCCGGGAAGGATGTCGTTCGTGCCCGCTTCTCACCCGCCGGAGTTC